>CAMOTK010000016.1 GCA_946625715.1 uncultured Prevotella sp.
ATCTCTATTTCTGCTTTGTTGGCCTGCTCAATGAGGGCGTTGGCCTCGGCCACAAGGGCCTCGGCAGTGGTGCGGTCTTTCAGCGAACTGGCATTAATCTTCACGTTCAGGCCTGCACCCAGCACGGCTGCACGGGCGGCCAGTGCGCCTACGCCGGCATCGCTCACTGAGTTGGGATTGCCTTCCTCGGCCATAGCGCGACAGATGTCGAAGGCGGCAAACGAGGCTTTCATCGTCTGCAAGGGCACCTGTGTGGCATAGAGCGTGGCCTGCTGGATGGCTTCTGTGCGGGCGGCCTTCTCCTCGTCGGTCTTCTTAGGCATGCCGAAAGCGGCCATGATGCGGTTGAAGGCCTCAGTGTCTTCGTCGACGAGGTGGAGCAGCTCGCTGATGAGCTTCTGACCTTTGTCGGCCCAGTCGGAGAACGTCTTCCAGCGGTCGTCCCAGCCGGGCTTGTGAGCCGAGAGGTTGGCCACCATCGTGCCCAGTGCGGCGCCCAAGGCACCCATATAGGCCGAGATGGTGCCGCCGCCAGGGGCAGGGCTCTCGCGCGATGTCTCTTGGGCAAAGCCCTTCACGGTGAGGTCGATGAGCTGTTGGCCGTTGGCTGCAGGCTTTTGACTGTCTTCAAGGAGATATTCGATGACCTTCTCGCGAGGGTTGAAAGGCTTCAGGTCGTCGAGTCCCATCGACTTGATGGCAATCTTCAGGATGTCCTCTTCAGGAATGCCTGTGGAGCGATGCTGCTTCTCGAGGAAATACTTGCCGGCGTCGATGAGTGCACGCTTGGGCACGAGGCCCACAATCTCAGTGCCAGTGACGCGTATGCCGCGGTTCTGAGCGCAGCGGCACACTTCGTCGAAGCACACGTGGAGCGGCGCCTTGTTCATGTCGGTGATGTTCATCGAGACCTGCGCAATGCCGTATTCGTCGATATACCAGCCAATGGCCTTGGTGCCTTTCAGCGTGCCGGGAATCATGATGGGCTTGCCGTTCTCGTCTTTCATCGGCGTGCCCGTGATGGGGTTGCCTTCGCGCTTCGGACGGCCCTTTTCGCGCACGTCGAAGGCAATGGCGTTGGCCCTGCGGGTAGACGTGGTGTTCAGGTTCCAGTTGACGGCAATGAGGAAGTCGCGCGCACCAACGGCTGTGCAACCCGTCTGCAGCGCATGTTCCAGACGGCCCTGCTTCACGTCTTCTGGCAGGAAGTCGGGCTGCTTCTCGGCCACCGTCAGTTTCTCGACGATGGCCTCGTACTCGCCGGCACGACAAACGGCCAGATTCTTTCTCTCGGGCTTGAAGGCCGAAGCCTCGTAGGCATAGCAGGGGATGCCGGCTTCGCGAGCCATGCGGTCGGCCAACTGTCGGGCCAGCTGGGCGCACTCCTCAAGCGTGATGCCGCTCACGGGAATCAGGGGCAGCACGTCGGTAGCTCCCATGCGTGGATGGGCACCGTGGTGCTTGCGCATGTCGATGACTTCGGTTGCCTTCTTCGCACCGCGGAATGCGGCCTCGACCACAGCAGCCGGTTCACCAACGAAGGTGACCACCGTGCGGTTGGTGGCTTCGCCCGGGTCGACGTCGAGCAGTTTGATACCGTCTACCGACTCAATCGCGTTGGTGATCTGTTTGATAATACTCATGTCGCGTCCCTCACTATAGTTCGGCACGCATTCGATGATTTGTTTTTCCTTAGCCATAGTAGATTTACGATTTACAAGATTTATTATTTCATTGTCTATGTTTTCAAAAAGTGAAGGGGTTGTCGTCCTCAATACCCTAAGTCTTCGCCCACCAGCACAACCACGTGGCGCCCAGGCGTGCGGCTGTTTCTGAGGAAGTGGACGTAGCTGCAGATGCTCTCGGGCGAGTTGCAGTTGTGGCAGGTGCCGTCGGCCTTGCAGGGCGTCTTGATGTCGAAGCGTTGGGCATTGATGGGCGAAGCCGTGCTGCGTGCACGGGCAAGAGCCGCCTCGGGCGTTTGCGCCACTTTGTTGAGGCCGATGACGAAGATGACCTTCTTCGGTCCCCAGGAGATGGCGGCCACGCGGTTGCCGTTGCCGTCGATGTTGACGATGACACCGTCTTCCGACAGGGCGTTGGCGCTGGTCAGATAGACGTCGGCACTGAAGGCACGCAGATACATCTGTTGCTTCTCCTCGGGCGTCTCCACCACGTCGCGGTCGAGCACTTCGAGCGTGCCGCGACGCTTCAGCACGTCAGGAATACCGAGGTCGCGCACAGTGGCTGTGCCGCCCCACGTCACTGTGCTGCCGTCGGCAATGAGTTCTGATACTTTTCTCACGGCCTCTTCGCCCGACGGGCAGTAGTAGGCCTCCATGTTGCGGCGGTTCAGTTGCTTGATGAGCCGCTCGGCCAGTTTCTGGTTTCTGTCTTCTTGTGGTGTCATCGTTTAAAAACCTGATTGATGAGTTGTTCGAATTCTTGAAAGGCAAACGTGTCTTTCAGTTCGCGTAGCGCGTCGGCCAAGCCGCGATAGTGCCACTCGTGGTCCTTGGGGTCTTTGGCGTGGAACAGGTTCCAGAGCTTGTCGCCCTGCGTGGCATAGTCGCGGGCAATGGCGCGCATGTTCGAGAGCTTGTCGCCCAACGCCACTATCTTCGCATCGTGAGAGGCACGTGCCAGACGGTCGATGGCGGCCTGCTTGCGGGCGTGCCACGATTGTTCCTCAGAAGCGCCCTCGACCACGATGTCGCTTTCTGAAGCTACCAGCGCTGCGATGCGGTCGCCAAACTCTGCACGTAGCTGTTCCACCGTGACGTCGGTGTCCTCAACGGTGTCGTGCAGGGCTGCGGCGGCCAGCAGTTCTTGGTCGGCCGTCATCGTGGCCACTATCTCGACCGCTTCGAGCGGGTGGACAATATAGGGAAAACCCTTGCCGCGACGCTCTGTGCCGGCATGAGCACGAACGGCAAACACGATGGCGCGGTCGAGCAGTTGGGTGTCTAAGGGCTTATTGGCCATTGTCTACTAAGTATTTCTTGCGCAACTGCTGTTGCTCTTCCTTGGTGAATCCTAATTGGTTCTCGATGTATTGCGACAACGAACCGTAGCGCTGGTCTATCAGGTTGAGCGTTGTCTCAAAATTCTCCTTGCTCACGCCAATCATGGCGCGGATGAAGGCTACGGCTTCCTCGCCACCTTCTTTGTCGCGCACCTTAGCCGACATGGCTTCTGTCTGGCGGGCATAGCTCTCGTTGGAGAGGTCGAAGTCGGCCACAATCACGTCGCGGCTGGCACCAAGGGCTGCCAGAACGAACGCTGAGGCCCAGCCGGCACGGTCCTTGCCCTGAGAGCAGTGCCAGAGCACACCGCCTTTAGCCTTCAGCACGCTGCGCAGGAAGTCGCCATAGTAGCGCTGAGCCTTTGCATCGGTCACGATGGCAGGATAGAGTTTGCGTGCCATCATCTGCGCCTTCGGGTCGAAAGCGTATTTCACCAGTATGGCGCCCAGGTCCTTGGTGTCTACCTTGGTCGTATCTGAACGGCCAGAAGAGGCGAATTCTTGGATGAGGGCGTCGGGCAGTGTGGAGAGATGCGTATAGCTCACGCCGTCGATAATGCGGTCGGGGGCACCGTTGGCTTCGGTTTCGAAGCGGAAGTCGAACACGTTAGTCAGTTGATAGCGCTCTTTCAGAATGGCCACGTCGCTGTCGGTGGCCTTTGCCAGGTGGCCGCTGCGAACGAGCATACCTGTGCGCACGGTTTTACCGTCTTGCATAACGAGTGTACCCAAGTCGCGGGCGTTTTCAATGCCTTCGAAGGCGATGGCGCGTTGTGAATGGGCTACTTGTGCTGGAAGGAGCATGACGGATAACAGTAAGATGAAAGGATTCTTTTTCATTGTTGTGACAGAAATTTGTTTAATACGTTTTGAAGTGCCTCTGATACAGGGCCTTTGCCGTTTCTCAGTTTGCTGATGATGAAAGTCATTTTTGCGGCAATAAAGGGCTGGAGCTTGCGTACTTCAGCATCGAGCGCTTCTTGGGAATCGGTGTTGTAGTATATTGGGGCAAAGGCATCCCAATGGGCCTTTAATGTGGCTGGGTCCAGATGGAAAATGTTGTCGCAACGTTCCGGCGATAAGAAGTGGGTTGAATAGTATAGCATGCCCAAATCCCACTGTGGCACGCCGTAGGCAAAGTCGCCTACGTCAATCCAGAGGTCGCGCTGTCCGTCGGTGATGATGTTGCCGATGTGCAAATCGCCGTGTAGGCAGTTAGGCTTTGCAGGCAGCGTTTCTATGAAACGGTGGATGCGTTTCTTCAATTCTTGCGGCAGCTCTTCAAAGCGGTCAGTCCACGAAAGCACGAGCTCGTTCATGTTGGGCAGGCGCTCAGTGTCGGCCGGCATCTCATGAATCTGTCTGGCCAGTAGGGCGAAGCGCTTGGAGAGCGGTTCCAGTTGGTCGGGTTCCTGCGAGATGATGCGCGTGAAGGAGCGCTTGGGACTGATGAGTTCGTATTCCGTGCCAAGGCGCGTGCCGTCGGTAATCAGACGGATGGGCTGCGGGGTGGGCAGGCCGCTCTGGTAGACAACCTCATTGATGTGGAATTCCCGAATGGCAGAATCGGCAGCATAGCTCTGCATGAAGAGCTTGGCCAGCGTCTTGCCGTTCTTGTGGTTGTAGGTAAGCGCCGTTCCGCCTTCGCCTGTCTGTACGTAGTCGTTGAGTTCTATTTTCTCGAATTGTTCAGTCATGATTGTGATATTTTTTTTATATGTGAATACCGACGTTGGCCATGAACCACCGGCCCTGTTGAGGAATGAGGTTGGTGTTCATGCCACTACGATAGTAGCGTGTGCCCAGTAGATTATAGATGTTGAGGCCAAAGGTGAAAAGGCCCAACTTGTATTCCCCGCCCAAGTTGACGATGGCACGAGCTGGCATCTGTTTCTTCATGATGAGATTATTGATGGCGGTAAGCGCCTCAAGGCCGTATAGTACTGCATTTTCCATGTCTCCTGCATCGTAATATCTCTGTGCTATCTCCATACAGTTGGCGTATTGTATGAGCTTCACGAGGTCGGTGTTGTAGGACGTCTGCTTGCTCTCAAACAGCAGATGGCCCTTCAGGCGAAGTCTTGGCGTGACTTGCCAGGCAGCAATCAGGTTGCCGCGAATGGCAGGCGTGTTGTTGTTGGCATTGATGTCGTTGGAGAAGTAGTCCCTCATCTCCTCAGGGACATCCACGCCCATCAGATTCGACTTGAACGTGTGAGTCCAGGTGAGGTTGGCATTCAGCGACAACGTGTTGACAGGGTCGTACTTGACCATGAACTCCACGCCCAGCGTCTGGTTCTTACTGGCGTTGTTGTAGTCCGTGATGTGGGTCATGATAAGGTCGTCGGCACGGTTGTAGAAACCGTTGATTTCAAAGTTCAAACCACGTGCCCAGTTGATGCCGGCGAAGGAGAGCTGGACGGAATGGACGCGCTCTGGCGACAGGGATTTTATCAGAGTAGGGTCGGAACCAGACATCAGTGCCGACAGGATGTTGGCCTTGCGATAGATGTAGGGCGCGTCGACGAACGATTTGGAGTAGCTCAGACGGGCGCTCCACTTTGGGCGCAGAAGAATGAGCGCCACACGGGGCGAGAACTCGTTGACCCGTGTGTCGTCGTAACGGTTCTTATAGTCGTAGCGCAGGCCGGCATTCAGAATGACCGACTTCCATTGGTGCTTCAGCTGCAGGTAGGCGTCGCCGCTGTTCTCGCTGCCCTTGCCGGCATTGCGCAGCACGGGGTCTTCAATGAACGTCTGTTCAAAGTCGTAGCCCACCTGATAGCGGATGTCGTCGAGCTGGAAGTGGCCGTACTCGGCACCAAAACCGATGTTGCCCTTATGGCTCTCGCCGATGGTGTAGGCATAGTTGCCTTTCAGTTGCACGCCATAGTCCTGCTCCTGACCGTTGACGTAGCGCGAGATGCCGCCGTATTTCGCGAAAACCTCAGTAATACTTTTCGGTAGGCCGATAGCCGTACCCAGCGTAGGCATCCGCTCATCGTTGATGGCCTGATAGCGTGTCAGGTCCGACTTGTCGTAGGTGATGGCAGCTTTCCACTCTATGCCTAACAACTTCCATTGGTAGTTCAGGTCGGCGTGGCGCGATGCCGTTCCGAAGCCAGGCCGCAGGCCGTTGTAGGTGCGATAGCGGTCATAGTCGTAGCTCAGTGCCAGCGAAGTCATGGTAAAAGGGGCCACCACTTGCGAGAAGTGGGTGTTGTACATGAACTGCAGTCCTCGATAGCCCAGTTGCAGGCCGAAGTCGTAGCTGGGGAGCGGGCCGATGCGTCCTATCGTGACGTTGTCGACCGGCATTTTGTAGGGACTTTCGCCCACGCGCTCGTTGGTGACGTTGTATTTCTCGCCTTTCGTGCGATAGATGCTTCCCCACACCAGCATGTCGAGGTCGAAGTAGCGCTTGCCCATGACCAGGTCGCCCTTGAGCTGTCCGTGGTTGCCTGCAGCGGCATGCGCCGTCAGTCCGTCAACGTCGGCACCTTGTTTGGTGATGATGTTGACCACAGCCGTCAGTGCCACACCGCCGTAGAGTGAAGAGGCCGGACCGCGCAGCACCTCTATCTGCTTCACCTTCTCCAGCGAGATGCTGAAGTCGGGAGCGGCTGTGTTGGTGGCATGACTGTTCAGTCGGTGGCCGTTGAGCATGATGAGAATCTTCTCCTGCGTATTGCTGTAGATGCCACGCATGGCAATGTTGATGTCGTCGTTGCAGTCGATGATGTTCATGCCTGGCACAAAGGCAGCCAGCACTTCCTGCAGGTTGCGGCCGCCGCAGTCGTGAATCATCTGTTCGGTGATGAGCGTGGTGGGAACAGGCACCTCGTTGAGGCTCTCAGCCTGGCTCGATGCCGTGGTGATGGTGGCCGTCATGCCCGCCTTGATGTTGTTCACAATGTCGGCAAACGTTGCAGGGTCGTTGGTCGACGGGGTGTAATAGGGGTTCTCCTGGAGTATCATTGCGGCATATCGCTCCGTCTGCTCAATGTCGAAGCGTGACAGATAGCTGAGCGCAATGAGGTGGAGCGCATTCTGGCGCATGTTGTCGTGAAAGGTGTTGAGGTTTTGCAACAGCACGTCGCGCGCCTGCTCAATGCGTCCTATGCGATAGTCGTTCTCTGCCTGTGCCAGCAGTTCGCGAGCTCTTGTGTCGCTTTGCGCAAAGACGGTGCCTAAGCAGGCGACCACTATATATATTAATAGGTATAAGCGCTTTCTCATTTCTTGATGGGAATAGTGAAGGTGAACGTGGTGCCCTTGCCCAATTCAGAGGTGAAGGCAATTTTGCCGCCATGCTTGTTCTCGATAATGTCGCGTGTGATGCTCATGCCGAGACCAGTGCCCTGACCGATGGGCTTGGTGGTGAAGAAATTCTCGAACAGGCGCTGTTTCACCTCCTCGGTCATGCCCTCGCCGTTGTCGGCAATGGTGATGACAAACTGTTCGCTGTCGGCAGTGACGCTGATACAGATTTCGGGCGAGTAGTCGTCGCCTGCTTGCTGCGCCTTGTTCCAAACCGCATAGCAGGCGTTGTTCATCACGTTGAGCACCGCACGGCTCAGGTCCTGCGGAATGACCATCATCATGGGTATGCCTTCCTGGTAGTCTTCGCGCAGCGTGACGTTGAAGCCCTGATGGTTGGCGCGCATGGCGTGGTACGACAGACGCACATATTCCTTCACGATGTGGCAGATGTCGGCAGGCAGATACTCGTTCTCCTTGCCGCGCGACACCAGCAGGATGCCCTGAATGATGCTGACGGCCCGTTCGCCGCTTTCCAGAATCTGCGACATGTTTTCCTTCAGGTCGGCCACGATATCGGCGAGGTCTTCGCGGTCGGCTTCCGGCAGGCTCTCGGCATTGTCGTCTACAATGTCCGAGAGGTCGTCAAGCAGTTTGCCCGACATCTTTGAAAAGTTGATGACAAAGTTCAGAGGGTTCTGAATCTCATGAGCAATACCGGCACTCAGCATGCCGAGCGATGCCAGCTTCTCCTGTTGATGCAGTCGCTGCTTCAGTTGGTCAATCTCTGTCATAATTATCAATGGTCATTTTTTAACGGTTGTCTATACGTGGGAGCGTCATCGTAAACTCGGTGAATTCGTCCTTGACAGACTTTACACTGATGTCGCCTCCGTGGTTCTGTATGATTTCGCGGCTCAGGTAGAGGCCTACGCCAGCCGCTTCGCCAGTGGTCTTCGTGGTGAAGAAGGGGTCGAACACCTTGCTGAGTATCTTTTCCTCGATGCCGATGCCGTTGTCGTGAATCTTGATGACGTAGTGCCCGTCGACGATGGCGGCCGAAAGCGAAACGGCTGGTTGGAAGGCGCCCTTCTGCGCTTTCTTCACTACGGCATAGATGGCGTTGCCCAGTAGGCTCATGATGGTCTTGCTGAGCATGTCGGGATTGCCGTTCATGGGCATGGCCTCACTGGGCAGCGTGAACGTTGTCTGGATGTGGTGCTGCTCTTTCTCCTTGGCAAAGTAGTTGTTCAGCATCTCCTCGTTCTGCTGCAACACAGGCAGCAGGTCCATGTCGACGTAGCCGCCCGTGCGGTCTTTCAGCATCTCTTCCATAGCCTTCAGCGTGCGCGTGGTGTTCTGTCCGTACTGGTCCACGTTCTGCAGGTTCTCTGTGAGCATGTCGAGCAGGTCGAGCGTGTCGGCATAGTCGTCCTCGTCGAAGCTTTCTTTGTTGTGGTCAATATTCTCCTTGAGGTCTTTCAGCAGGTCGTTCGACATCTTGGAGAAGTTGATGATATAGTTCATGGGGTTCAGGATGCGGTCGATGAGGCCTTCGGTCAGCTTACCCACCGAAGCCATCTTTTCCTGGCGAATCAGTTCGTGCTGTGCGTTGCGCAGGTCGGCGGTGCGCTCTTCTACAATCTTCTCCAGCTTAATCTTGTCTTTCTCCAACCGTTTCAGGCGGTAGCGGAGCAGCAGGTAGACGATATAGGCCACCCCAATGAGATAGAGCACCACCATGTACCAGCGCATGTAGAGCGGATAGGCGATGCTGAAGTCGACTGACGCCACGTCGGAAAATTCGCCATTGGCCAACTTTGCCTGCACGCTGAGGGTAAACGAGCCGTAGGGCAGGTTCAGGAACTCAACATCCTTCTTCTCCGTCCAGGCACTCCATCTGTTGTTGTTCAAACGGTAGCGATAGAGGGTTGTTCCAGAGAGCCCTGCATAGTCGAGGGTGTAATAGAAGTGCAGATGGCGTTCGTTGCTGCCCAGCTTTTGCAGCTCTTTGGGCATTTTGCCATAGCCGCCCCATAAGACGCTGTCGTTGCCCATGACGATAGACGTGAAGCGCACATTGCGGCTGTCGCTGAGTGTGGCGATTCTGTGCTTCTCGGTGTCGATAATCACCAAGGTCTCGTCGCCGCCAATCCAAACCTGTCCTTCATTGCGGTACTTGGCCGTTATCTCTAAGTCGCTGAAGGGCATGAGCAGATGGCGCGGCAGATTGGCCAGAGGGTCGTAGGTGGGCGTCTGATAATCAGCACTGTTTCCGTCGGCATCGGCCGTGAGCGGCTCACCTGAAGCAATGGTGATGCGCCTTTTCTCGCCGTGAACATTCTGAATCAAGAGTCGGCCGCGACTGTCTGTCGTGATATCCGTCACCATGGGCAGGTCGGCTATTTTCTTCGCCAGACCGCCTTCGTAGCAGTAGACGCCGTCGGCCTCGCCGGCATAGACCTTGTTGCCGTCTACCAGCATGGCCGTTGTGGCATTTGCCGTCATGCTGCTGACGCTGCCGTCGTTGCCAATTCTGAAGATGCCGCTCGACGTTGCGGCGAGCAGTCCGTTGTTGCTGTGGCAGAGTTTCCAGCAAATGTTGTTGATGACGTCGATGCGCTTGCAGTGGCGATTGGCAATCACATACAGGCCGTTGGTGGTGCCCACATAGGTCTTGTTGTTGAACGTCATGATGGCATGAACCTCGCCGGCAAGACCGTCCTTGGTCAGGATATAGCTATACACCG
The DNA here is from genome assembly GCA_946625715.1 of uncultured Prevotella sp. Classification (GTDB taxonomy): domain Bacteria; phylum Bacteroidota; class Bacteroidia; order Bacteroidales; family Bacteroidaceae; genus Prevotella. The sequence continues at coordinate 10,036 of CAMOTK010000016.1, forward strand.
AAGGCAGTTCGATAGAGAATATGCCGTGGCCGGTGGCGCCCCACAGCAAGCCATGTCCGTCGTAGACCACATAGGCCACCTGGTTGGAGCAGAGACCGTTTTCCTCGGTGATGGCATACAGCTCTTTGCCTTGGCTGTCGGTGATGATGAGGCCATTGTTCTTCTTGACGTTCACCTTCAGTCCGCCGTCCAGTTCCTCCGTCTGAGTGATGTCCTCAAGGATGGTCACTTTGCCGGCGTTCTTCAGGTCGTCGAGCGAAATGATTTCCGACTCCACGCTCTGGCTGAACTTGTTGTCGGTTAGTTTTTTCTTGGTCAGAGTGGTGCCCACTTCGTACATGTAGTTGTCAGAGGCAATGAACTTCACCTTGCCCTCATCCTCGAAGATTTCCATCACTTCGCCCTTGAAAAAGCCTTTCTTGCCCATCGGCTGCATGTACAGTTCGCCGTTGGGCTTCGTCTTCAGACGGGCGAAGAAGTTGTAGCCGCCCACCCAGACGGTGTTCTTGCTGTCGCGGTAGACCACCGTGACGCGATTGATTTCGGGCGTGTGGAGTATGCGCCACTGCGAACGGTCGTAGTAGAGCAGTCCTTCGAAGTTGGCCACAAAGATGGTGCCGTCTTCGCCCAACTCGATGTCGTAGTTGCGGTTGTGCCCGCCATATTCGGCTGCAGTATAATTGCGTATGAGGGGCAGACCTTGTGCATGACCATTGAGCAATGACAGCGGACCATTGAGAAGAGCGATGCACATCAGAAGCTTGAGCAGCATCCGACAGTAGCCTTTTCGAAGTAAATGCAGACTAATCATAATTCTCAATTCTCAATTCTCAATTATCAATTTTCTATACGGAATGCCCTTGCCCACGTAGTAGCTCCATTCCTCTTGGGTGAAGTTGCGCTTCACGTTCTGTCGCAGGCGCTCCACGATTTTGGGCATCGAGATGAGGTATTCGGTGATGACGCCGTTTTGCTCGCCTGTCCAGATGTAGTTCTTGTCGGAACTCAAGGTGAAGTCGGTCAGCCAGCTGTTGGCCTGAAACATGGTGATGGGCTTAATCTGCGAGTCGTTGACGTTCCAGAACAGCAGCTTGCCATCGTAGCTCGACGAGTAGAGACGCAGTCCGTCGAACTTGAGCTTGGTGATTTGCGAGAGATGGCCTACGAGCTTGTGGCTCTTGCCCTTGCGGTCGGTCATCCAGATGGTGCCATCGGCCATGCCGTAGGCAGCCAAGCCTTCGTTTCTCGACGAAGCATAAGCCAATACCTGTCCCTTGAACGGCACCTGCTGGTTGCCAATGTCGTCGAGGCTCTTGACGAGATGCATCTGTCCGCGGTTGTCGAAGAGCAGGGGCTTGCCGTCTTGTCGGCCGGCAGCCAGCACTTTGTAGCCGAGGTGGCGTGTGCCCACAATCTTGTCGTTGGCCACGTTGAGCATGGCCACGCTGTTCTCGCCAATGATGAGCAGCTGCTGGCCGTCGTTCATGTACTCTAAGTTGAAGGGTTTGGCAAAGTTCTCCAGATACAGCACGCGCACTTGGTCCTTCTCGGTAATCACCAAGTGGCCGGTGTGGCTGATGCTGTAGCCCTTGCCGTTTGGAGCGACATAGGCGTCGCGGAAGCAGTAGTGCTTGTCGCTCATGAGGCGCGTTGTCTGCAGTCGGCCGTTTTTCAGCTTGTGTGTGAAAATCTCACCATAGGTGCTCACCGTGAGCAGCTGACCGTCTTTCGGCGAGATGCCGATGCACTGTATGCTGCCATTGTGTACGGCGTGGTTGCGGCGACTGCCGGCCGACTGCGTCAGTGCCTGGAGCACAGCCGGGTTGTAGAGGTCGCCGCCATAGTTGTTGGTGTAGAGGTAGGCGGCGTAGGCCAGCATGTTGCCCAGACTCTTGTCGCCCGTCTGGTAGATGGCATACGACTGTGTGCCGAGCGTACGTCCCAGCGACAGATAGTTCAGCGTGTCGGCCACCAGCTTGGCGTGCTCGGCCTGTCGGCGCTGCACGTCGGCTTCCTGGCGCTGCTGCTCGGCCATCTGGTAGGCGTTCATGGCCTCGTTGGCCGACACCTCGGCAATGCCGCGTGCCTCGATGGCCTTGCGGCGCTCCTCTTCCGAGCGTAGCGTCATCTCCTGTGCAATCTCCGACTGCTTGATGGCTTCGCGGCTGCGCTCCTCAGAGAGTATCTGCTGGCCGTAGGCTATCTCTTCCATCTGCTTGCTCACGCGGCGGTCTACTTCCGAGTGCTTCTCGTTCAGGCGCAGCGTGTCGATTTGCGCTTCCAGTTCGCTGATGCGCTTGCTGTTGCTTTGGCGCATGAACAGGGCTCCAGCCACTGTTGCCAACAGCAGGAGTCCCAAGCAGCCTATGATGATATTTTGCTTCTTCATTTACTTTCTCTTCAGCACCAGCATTGTGATGTCGTCGCTCTGTTCAGCATCTTCTACGAAAGTGGTAATGTCGGCCTTGACGCTCTCGATAATCTTCTGGCAGTCGGCGGCAGCCAGCTGTCCGAGAATGTTGTCAAGACGGTTTCCGCCATATTCTTCAAAAGTCGGGCTCATGGCTTCGGTCACGCCGTCGGTGAACATCACCAGCGTGTCGCCGTGCTCCAGCTGCAGCGTGTTCTCCTTGTACTCCAAGTCTTCGAAGGCACCAATGATGATGTTCCCCGACATGGGCAGCTCCTCGACGGTGCCGTTGGCTTTCAGCAGGTGGGGAGGGTTGTGGCCCGCATTGCAGTAGGTGACGACGCCTGTCTTTGTGTTGTAGATGGCATAGAAGGCCGTGAGGAACATGCCGTCGATGGAGTAGGCGGCCAACAGACGGTTGGAGCTGGTGATACATTCGGCTGTGCTGACGCCCGACGCGCCTTTCGACCGGATGATGGTGCGGCTGACGGCCATGAACAGTGCTGCGGGTATGCCCTTGCCGCACACGTCGGCTATCACCAGTGCAATGTGGTCGTCGTCGATGCGGAAGAAGTCGTAGAAGTCGCCGCCGATGTCCTTGGCGGCTTGCATCGTGGCGTAGATGTCCAGTTTGTCGCTGTCTTCGGGGAACGGGGGGAACACCTGCGGCAGAATGTACTGCTGGATGTCGCGGGCCGTGGTCAGGTCCTTCTTCAGCGACTCCAGCTGCGAGTGCTCCTTCTGCGATTCGTGCACGAACTTGATTTGCTCGATGGCCTTCTCGATGGTCACGTTCAGGTCGTCCATGTCGATGGGCTTCGTGGCAAAGTCGAAGGCGCCGTTGTTCATAGCCTGGCGAATGTTCTTCATGTCGCCGTAGGCGCTCACCATGATGACGCGCAGCGCCGGATTGCGCATTTCGTTGACTTTGGCCAACAGCGTCAGGCCGTCCATCTCAGGCATGTTGATGTCGGAGAGGATAATCTCGATGTCGGGGTTCTGGTATAAGATGGCGAGTGCTTCCAGGCCGTTGTGGGCAAAGTAGAACTCGTATTCGCCGTTTCTGATTTTACGGCGGAAGTACTGTTTCATCAGCAACTCCAAAGGTGCCTCGTCGTCGACGCTCAGTATTTTTATTGCAGCCATAATATTTTTTTAGTTATTCATTCACTTGCGTGCAAAGGTAACAATTTTTATCGACAAAGTAGGCGGTAGAGCCATTTTTTTTCGTGTTTTTACATTATTATTATATTTAGGCAGATTGTTGGGGAGCGTTTTTGAAAAATAATTATTACCTTTGTAGCCCGTAAAATCATGATTTGTCAATGACTAAAGAACCTACCAAATGGGTGGCTTGCTGGGGCAACGCCACATCCATCACCGACCGTCGCGAGGCCGTCTATGCCAAAGACCTCACCTTGCGCTATCCCATCCGCATGTGTTTCAGCGGCAGCATGCTCCGCTTCCGCTTCTCCAACCTTACAGGCACCGAGCCCGTCACGCTCAGCAAGGTGTTTGTGGGCCATACGCCCATCACCTTCGCTGGCGAGCAGGGCGTCTGCCTCATGCCCGGCACTGAGACCGAGAGCGATGCCATTGCCTATAGCGTGGGGCGCGGCGACACCATCGAGGTGAGCTTCTACCTGAAGGACTACACGCAGATGAACAGCGGCACGCTCGTCACAGGGCCCCTCTCGAAGGGCTATTATGCCTACGGCGACTATGCCGAGGCCGACGAGTTGCCCCTCGACCTGAGCCGACACACCAACTGGTTCTATTTCCTCAACACCATCGATGTGCTCACCTCGGCCGACAATCACGCCGTGGTGTGCTACGGCGACTCCATCACCGCCCAGGCCTGGCCCGACTTTATGGCCCAGCAGGCCTTCGGCTCCAATGTTTCCATCGTCCGTCGCGCCGTCAGTGGCACGCGCATCCTGCGCCAGTACGACTGCATCACCTATCAGGCTTATGGTTTGAAAGGCGCCACACGCTTCCCCATCGAGATGCGCGTGGCCGGTGCCACCGACGTCATCATCCAGCACGGCATCAACGACATCATCCACCCCGTGGGCACCGACGTCAATCCCTTCCGCCCATGGAGCGACCTGCCTACCGTCGAGGACCTGCAGCGTGGGGTAGAGGACATCTACGTCAAGCCGGCCAAGGCCCAAGGCCTGCGCGTGTGGAGCGGCACGCTGCTGCCCATCTACGGCTGGCGCACCTACAACGAAGAGCGCGAACAGATGCGGCAGGCCTTCAACCAGTGGCTGCGCACGTCGCCCATCTTCGACGGATGCGTCGACTTCGATGCCGCCGTGCGCAGCGTGACCAACCCGAAGGCTTTTGCCGACGGCTTCGACAGCGGCGACCACCTGCACCCCAGCAATCGGGCCTACGAGGCCATGGCGCATGCGGCCATCCACAAGCTGGTGCGCTCCACGCCTCGCTACGACCACGAAGAGCAATTCTAACCTTTGTACAATCAAAACAAAAAACGTAAAAATGAAAAAGACAAGTTTATGGGCGCTGGGCGTACTGCTCAGTTGTTCACTTAGTACCCACGCACAACAGACAACCGAGATGGCCTATCCGCAGGCTGAATGGTCGGTGGCCGGCGATATCTTGATGCACACGCCTGGCCAGGAACTCTTCAATGGCGTCATTCACCCTTCGGCAGGACTCTTCGAGGACTATTTCGACGTTGACAAGGCTGCCCAGGAGCATCGCGGCTACATCAGTAAACTGCAGAATAACGGCATACGCGTACACACTGTCTCCGACATTCTCAGCCGCGTGGGCATTGATAGCCTGCGCACACTGGCCGCCGAAGTGCTCACTTACGACATCTCCGCAGCACCCGGCGAGTCGGCTGAAGCTACGGAGAAGTATCGGCAGGAAGTTCTGGCGAAGATGAGCCGTGCCGACCTCATTCGCTGTCTGCTCCTGCAACCCACAGTGAAGCTCTCGAAGACCGACAACAACACGGGCTTCGAAGCGCAGTACCTGCAGAATCCGCTCATGAACCTCTACTTCACGCGCGACCAAAGCGTCACTACGCCGCGCGGGCACATCATCTCTAACATGAACAGCCGGCAGCGGGCGCCGGAGACTAAAATCATCGAACTGTGCTACCAGCATCTGGGACTGAAACCCATACTCCGCATCACCGGCGAAGGCCGACTGGAAGGCGGCGACTATATCCCTGCCGGCAACATATCGCTCATCGGTTGCGGCATGCGTACCAACGACGAGGGCATCCGCCAGATGATGGAGGCCGACGCCTTCGGACATGACACCATCGTCGTCGTGCGCGACCATAAGCTGTGGCAGATGCAGATGCACCTCGACACCCACTTCAACATCATCGACAGCAACCTCTGCACCATGGTGAGCAGCCGTCTGTTTGCCAAGCCGGGCGAACCCGAGTTCAATACCTGCGACGTCTGGGCACGCCAGCCGGGCACCAAGACCTATCAGCTCTGTCAGCAGGGACTGTCGTTCGTCGACTACCTGCGCGGCCGTGGCTTCACCATCATCCCCATCGACATCGACGACGAGCTGCACTACGCCAACAACTACCTGACCATCGCCCCGCGTCATATCATGGCTGTTGGCGGACAGTCGCCCACGTTTCAGCGTCGTCTGCGCGACGCCGGCGTCACCGTCGAGTGGATTCCCCTTGAGAGCCTCATCGACGGCTATGGCGCCGCCCACTGCATGACGCAGGTCTTGCAGCGTCAGGTGTTCAGGAAGTGATGCTTTTGTCATTGCAAACCACCGTTTCGCTGGTCGTTTCCCACGGTTTTCTTATCTTACGACTTAAGTCGAAAGATCTTCCGACTTAAGTCAAACGATCCTACGACTAAAGTCGAAAGACCTTACGACTTAAGTCGGAAAAGAGCAAAACAGTGCATTGCTGTCAGCGTTTCACTATATTCCGTCGTTAGAAACAAAGCAAGGAAGGTGGGTTAATCTCATCGATTAACCCACCTTCCTTGCTGATTGATGCCGATATAAACTTATGGGTTACTTGGCACCGCCGCCAAGGGCGATGTAGAGGGCGATGACGGCTTGCGTG
>CAMOTK010000017.1 GCA_946625715.1 uncultured Prevotella sp.
AAAAGTGCCACTTTTACTTTTCTAGAATGACGAGTCCGGAAGTGTTAAATTTTGGCAGTTTTTCTTGACAAAACCGGGCGCGGCGGCCGACTACGCCAACGTGTCGTCGCGACGGCGACGGAACAGCACGCTGGCCACTACGGGCGCACCCACAAGGGCCGTCACCGAATTGACGGGCAGGGCACCCTCGAAGCCCGGCATGCGGGCCACCACATTGCAGAACAGGGCCAGCGCCGCGCCGGTGAGCATGGTGCCGGGCATCAGGATGCGGTGGTCGCTGGTGCGCATCAGGGCGCGACACAGATGGGGCACGGCCAGACCGATGAACATCACGGGACCGCAGTAGGCCGTGACGATGGCCACGAGCACGCCCGACGAACAGATGATGAGCAGGCGCGAGCGCTCGACGTTCAGGCCCAGGTTGCGGGCGTAGCCGTCGCCTAAGAGCATCAGGTTCATCTGCTTCACCAGCAGCATCGACAGGGGCAGCAGCACGGCCATGAGCGCCACGAAGAGCCACACCTGGTCGCCCGACACGCGGGCAAAGGAGCCGAGTCCCCACACGACGTAGGCCTTGATGTCTTCTTCGGCCGAGAAAAACTTCAGCACGCCGATGATGGCAGTGGCCAAGTAGCCTATCATGACACCGATGATGAGCAGCGTGACGTTGCCGCGCACCTTCTGCGACACCCACGCAATGAGGGCCATCACCGACAGCGAACCTACGATGGCGGCCACATTGAGGGCGGCATCGCCCACGACGCCCAGACTGCTCAGTGCCACGCCGCCCAGCTGACCGCTGAGCAGCACCACGAAGGCCACGCCCAGCGAGGCGCCGTTGCTGATGCCGAGCACCGACGGTCCGGCCAGCGGATTGCGGAAGACGGTCTGCATCTGCAGGCCGCTGACGGCCAGTCCGGCGCCGGCCACCATGGCGGTGAGGGCCTGCGGCAGGCGCGATTTCCAGATGATGTTCTCGTAGATGAGGGCCTCGTCGCCCGTCAGCTCGTTGCCCCAGAGCAGACTGAGCACGTCGGCAAAGGGTATGGCAACCGACCCCAACAGCAGGTTGACGAAGAAGAGCAGCACGATGGCGGCTACGAGGGCTATGATGCTCAGGATGCGGCGGTTCATTTCAGCAGACGGTAGAACACGGGCTGATAGTCCTTGGGCATCAGCTCGGGATGGAACGCAAAGACAAGGTCGGCGAGCAACTGGTCGGGGTGCATGGGTGCCTGCTCGTAGTAGGCCGACTCGCGCATGTTGCAGTAGAGCACGTGCTTCTGCTGGAAGGCCTTGAAGTCGGCATAGCGCGCATCGCTCTCGCGCAGCACGTCGTAGCTGAAGTCGCCTTTATAGGAGTTGAGTATGCGCCAGAAGTCGGCATTGGCGGCCTGGGCGTAGTGCTCTTCGAAGTCGAGGTTCACGCCGCCGGTGTCCTGATTGTCCTTCAGCACATACTCGGCGCCGGCGTCGCGAAACAGCTGGGCCAGCGAGTTGCGGCCGCCCACGGCATACCACTGGCCGCCGTGCATCTCGCCGCTCATCACCGTGGGCCGCTTCGCCACGTCCTTGGTCAGCTGGCAGAGGGCCTGGTAGCGCTGTTCTATCTGCGCAAAGTAGGCGTTGGCCTGGCGCTCCATGCCGATGAACAGGCCGAGAAACTTCACCCATTCGGCCTGGCCCAGGGCGGTCATCTCCTTATAGCCCAGGTAGGGCACGAGCGTCTGCCCCATGTCGGTCAGGGCATCGTAGCCGCCGCGCTTGAAGGGCGAGATGAAGATGACGTCGGGCTGGGCGGCCAGGATGAGCTCCTGGTCGAAGTTGCCCTCGATGCCTATCTTCATGATGCGGCCGTCGGCGATGCGGGCCTTCACGTCGCGGTTCTTCAGATTGTGCGTGCTGGTGACGCCGCTCACGTAGTCGAGGGCGTCGATGGCGATGAAACCGGCCAACTGCAGCGTGGTCATGGCGATGCACTTGCTGATGGGCACCGCAATGGGCTGATAGCCGTCGGGCAGGCCCTCGGGCTGCTGACCGCGCGGCACCAGGGCAAAGTGGTAGACGTGGCCCTCGGCGCCCTTCTGCGGGTCGCTGATGTCTACAAGCCGCACGCCGTCGGGGCGCTGGCTCACGCGAAAGCCTTCGGCATATTTCACTACAATACTGGTTGAGTCGGTGTCGGCTGTCGACGAACCGCCGTCAGCCGCGCCTTGTTGCTTTTTTCCACAGGCCACCACCAGCAACACGAGCGTGGCCCAAGCGATTAGTTTTCTCATTATCTGCAAAACTAAAAAAAATAGCTTGATAGAAAATTCACCACAGAGGCACGAAGACACAGAGATTTTCCCTGCACCAAATAAAGGCTCTGTGCCTCTGTGTCTCTGCGGTGAAATAATCTCTCATATTTAATGGTTACTTGAAGTGCAAAATTACGAAAAATCGGAGAAAACAAAAAGCAAATGGGGAAGAATTATCCATTATTTCACGAATTTTCTTTCAAAAAAGGAAAAATAGTCGTACCTTTGCATTTCAGAAGCTATGATGGACGAAGATTTTGACATCAGACAGGAGCGCATTGGCGGCGGCGAAAAGGAGTTTGAAAACGCACTCCGACCGCTCGCGTTCAGCGACTTCAGCGGACAGAAAAAGGTGGTAGAAAACCTCGAAGTGTTCGTTGAAGCGGCTAAGTATCGCGGCGAACCGCTCGACCACACACTCTTGCACGGCCCCCCGGGACTGGGCAAAACCACACTGTCGAACATCATTGCCAACGAACTGGGCGTGGGCTTCAAGATTACCAGCGGACCCGTGCTCGACAAGCCCGGCGACCTGGCCGGCATCCTCACCTCGCTCGAACCGCGCGACGTGCTCTTCATCGACGAAATCCACCGACTCTCGCCCGTGGTCGAGGAGTATCTCTACTCGGCCATGGAAGACTATCGCATCGACATCATGATCGACAAGGGCCCGTCGGCCCGCTCCATACAGATTGACCTCAATCCGTTTACGCTCGTGGGTGCCACCACGCGCAGCGGACTGCTCACCGCACCACTGCGCGCACGCTTCGGCATCAACATGCACCTGGAGTACTACGACCCCGAAACGCTGGCGCGCATCATCGACCGCTCGGCCACTATCCTCGGCGTGCCCATCACCACCGATGCCGCCATGGAGATTGCCGGACGCTCGCGTGGCACGCCCCGTATTGCCAACGCGCTGCTGCGCCGCGTGCGCGACTTTGCGCAGGTTCGCGGCAACGGAGGCATCGACACGAAGATTACGCGCATTGCGCTCACAGCACTCAACATCGACCAGTATGGTCTCGACGAGATTGACAACAAGATTCTGCTGACCATCATCGATAAGTTCCGCGGCGGACCCGTGGGCATCTCTACCATCGCCACGGCCATAGGCGAGGACAGCGGCACCGTGGAAGAGGTCTACGAGCCTTTCCTCATCATGGAAGGCTTCATCAAGCGCACCCCCCGCGGTCGCATGGTCACCGAACTGGCCTACCGCCACTTCGGGCGCAATCCTTATGCCGGTAGCGTCATGCAACCTGGACTTTTCGACGAATAAACGCCCGTTTTATTTTTACAAACATCTTCCAATTACTCAAAAAGAAGATACAATTAAACAAAATAAGACAGTATTTTTTGTACTTTTAGCACATGTTTTATTTGTAACTTCTTATGTATCAGCCGTTTGTTTTGTCAAATTTTTAAATAATATCAAGACCAAAGCATGGGCACATTTTTTTCAAAATTAACGATGGTTTTTTCTAAGATTTTGTTTATTTTTGTACCGCAAAAACAAAAAGTAACGTTCCTCATGTCGCTACTAACAGGAAAAAACCTACTAAAAGGCGTTGCGCTGATTGGCATGTGCTTTACCATCGGCTCCTGCTCGCATCCGTCTCGACCGTCGACGACACAGGCCGAGAGGGACAGACTGGAGAGTATGCTGTCGTCTGTCGGCACGGTCGACTCGCTGAAAGCCATGCTCAAGCAGTTCCAGATCGACGAGAACGTGCCGGGACAAATCGTAACGCTGAGGGTTCTTGGAAAGCGATTGCGACAGGAAAACGAGTTCAACGAGGCCATCGACTACCACTTGGAAGGACTCAAACTGGCCGAATCCTACAACGATACTGCAGAAATGGTGATGGCCTACAACAACCTGGGCACCAACAACCGCCGTCTGGGCAACCTGGAAGAGGCGGCTTCTTTCCACATGAAAGCCAACACGCTCTGCCTGCAGCACAGCGACACGAGCAGCTTGGCACGCAAAAACTACGTGGCGTCGCTCAACGGACTGGGCAACATCTATCTCACGCTGGGCAACCTGGAACAGGCCGACAGCGCCTTCCAAATAGCCTTGCAGGGCGAAAGAAAGTTGGGCAGCGCACTGGGACAGGCCATCAACCTGGCCAACATCGGGGCTATCAAGGAGCAACGCGGACAGACCGACTCGGCCTGGTACTACTACCGCCAGTCGCTGCAGAAGAACGTCGAGGCCAACTCGGCACTCGGCATCGGTCTCTGCCACGGTCACTTCGGCCAGCTCTACGAGAAGGCGCATCAGTATCCGCAGGCCATCGAAGAGTATCAGCAGGCCTTAGAGGCCATGAAAAACAGTCCCGACTACTACCACCGCCTGGAAATCGGACTGAGCATTGCGCAAGTCTACATCACGCTGGGCAAGATGGGCGAAGCCAAAGCACTGCTCGACGAAGCCAAGGCCATGACCGAATACAACTACTCGCTGGAGCAGCGGTCGAGCCTCCACATGCTCTATTATAAATACTATGAGCGCCTGGGCGACGCGCGCAAGGCGCTCGACAACTACATCAAGAGCAAAGAACTGAACGACTCGGTGGTCGACATCGACAAGGTGAACCGCATACAGAACTTGAGACTGAAAGCGGAGCGCAACCGACAGCAGGCTGAACTGCAGATGGCAAACAAGATAGCCGACATGGCGCAGCGCTCGCGCAACCTCATGCTCATTGCCTTTGGCGCTGTTTCGCTGTTGCTGCTCATCATCATTCTGCAGCTTTTCCATGCCCTGCGCACGCGCATCAAGACGCAAAAGGTGACGCAACAGCTGCAAGAGGCTCGCGACTCGTTCTTTACCAACATCACCCACGAATTCCGTACTCCGCTCACCGTGATTCTCGGACTGGGACAGCAGATGGAGCAAGCCAAGGGCGACCAGATACAAGAGGTGCGCTCGGCCGCGAAAATGATTGTCAGACAGGGCAACTCGCTGCTGGGCCTCATCAACCAGCTGCTCGACATCTCGAAGGTGCGCTCGGCCATCGGCACGCCTAACTGGCGCCACGGCAACATCATTGCCTTCATCCAGATGGTGGCCGGAAACTACCAGAGCTATGCCAAAAGCAAGCACATCGAACTGTCCTACACCCACTCGCTGACGGACATCGGCATGGACTTCGTGCCCGACTACATGCAGAAAATACTGGACAACCTGCTGAGCAACGCCATCAAGTTTACCCCAACATTCGGCAAAGTGAACATCACCGCCGAACAGGTGCAGAACAACCTGCGACTGAAGGTGTACGACACGGGCAATGGCATCGACCCGAAGACGCTGCCACACATCTTCGAACCGTTCTACCAAGGCCATGATATCAACAAGAACATCGGCACGGGCGTGGGCCTGTCGCTCGTGAAACTGATGGTAGAGGCCATGAACGGCGAGGTGAAGGCCGAAAGCAACGAAGGACAGGGCAGCACGTTCATCGTGACGCTGCCGCTGAAGCACAGCGACAAGAACTATTTGGCAATAGACACGGCCGACAGCGAAGAGCAGCCAATGCCCATCGTCGACGACGCGCCCGCACCGGAGCCGACCTCGCCCACCCACGCGCTCAGCTCGTCGCTGGCCAACAGCCACATCCTCATTGTGGAAGACAACAACGACATTGCCCAGTACATTGGCATGCACCTGAAGGACCAGTGCCACATCACGTATGCCAGCAACGCCGATGATGGCTTTGAGAACGCACAGAAGATTATGCCCGACCTCATCATCACCGACCTGATGATGCCCGGCAACATCGACGGACTGGAGTTCTGCAGAAAGGTCAGACAGTCGGACGTGCTCAACCACATCCCCATCATCATCATCACGGCCAAGACCACCGATGCCGACCGCGTCAAAGGCCTGGAAGCCGGTGCCGACGCCTATCTCGTGAAGCCCTTCAACTCCGACGAGCTTCTGGTACGCGTGAGGAAACTCCTGGAGCAGCGCCGAATGTTGCGCAAGAAGTTCTCGGCCGACATCGTGATGAGCAAGACCGACAAGCCCGGCAGCAACGTGTCGCAGCAAAGCCGCGACTTCCTCAACAAGTTTGTCGACGTGGTCTATGCCAACATGGCCTCGGGCAAGCTCGACGTGGAGACCATTGCCGACCGCATGGCCATGAGCCGCACCCAACTGAACCGCAAGATGCTCGCCATCACGGGCGAGAACACCTCGACCTACATCATGCAGCTGCGCATGTCGAAGGCCAAGCGCCTGCTGCGCGGCGACATCAACCTGCCCATCGGCAACGTGGCCCAGCAGTGCGGTTTCGACGACGTGGCCTACTTCAGCCGCATCTTCAAGCAACAGTGCGACCTGACGCCGTCGCAATATCGTAAGAGTATAGAATAAAAAAGATAATTATTAACCTTCAAGAAAAAAAGATTATGCACATTGGACAAAGAATCAAGGAAGTGATGGATGAGAAAAGGCTTTCTGTCATCTGGTTATCGAAAACCATCAACTGTGAGCGTACCAACGTTTACAACATCTTCTCGCGTAAGGACATCAGTACCAGTCTGCTGCGGAAAATCAGCATGGCACTCGGCCACGACTTCTTCAAGGAAGTGTCGAAAGACCTGAGCAGGGAAATGTCAAACAAGAAGTAAAAGCAGAGAAAAAAGACGTTTTTTCTTTGTTTTTTGCCCGAATTGCACTACCTTTGCCCAAAGAATATGAAAAAAGGCATCTTTACAGGTACGTTCGATCCCTATACCATCGGGCACCACGACATCGCACAACGCGCACTGACCATCTTCGACGAGTTGGTCATTGCCGTTGTAGGCGATAATGTTCATAAATCGGCCATGTCGCCCGTTGGCGAACGTGTGGCCGCCATCCAGCGCATTTATTCGCAAGAACCACGCATCACGGTGAAGCCCTACGACGGTCTGGCCGTCGACTTTGCCCGCCAGGAGCAGGCCTGCGCCATCGTGAAGGGCATCAGGTCGGTCAAGGACTTTGAATACGAGCGCGAGATGGGCGACATCAACCGCTCGCTGACCGGCATCGAGACCGTTCTCTTCTTAGCCACGCCCAGCCTGGCCCACATCTCGTCGTCGATGGTGCGCGAACTGCAGCACTTCGGGCGCGACGTGTCGGCCTATCTGCCAGAAAAATCCTAAAGAACTATGATTACATACAACTGCGAAAACGTGAAGATGCCGCCCATCAAGCGGCGCGACACCACTGCCTGGATACGCCGTGTGGCTGCCACCTACGGCAGGAAGGTGGGCGAAGTGGGCTACCTGTTCTGCGACGACGAGAAGATTCTTGAGGTCAACCGCGAATACCTGGGCCACGACTACTACACCGACATCATCACCTTCGACTACGACGAGGACAACGTGCTCAACGGCGACCTGGTCATCTCGCTCGACACCGTGCGCACCAACGCCGAGAAGTTCGGCAAGACGTACGACGAGGAGCTGCACCGCGTCATCATCCACGGCATTCTGCACCTCTGCGGCATCAACGACAAGGGCCCCGGCGAGCGCGAAATCATGGAAGCCGCCGAGAACCGCGCCCTGGCCCTAAGATAGCCGAGGGCCTTCTCGCTGAAAACCCCTATTGTAGCAACTCCAACGCTTTCTTCACAATCTCGCTGTCTTCGTTATAGATAGCGTAGAACTCGGTCATATCCCACAGGTCGCGGGCTATGAGTGCCTTCATGTTCATGCGCAGGCTCTTGATGGTGAGTGCCAGCTCGGCATCGTCTTTCGGCTCAATCTTCTGCTTTTTTCCTTCGGCAATCACCGCATCGATGAGCGACTGCGGCACCTCGTAGTGTGCCTTGTACTCGTCGAACGTGGGATACTGCTTATGTAGCGCCTTGCGCTGCTTGTCGAGAAAGCGCAGGTTCTGCTGCACCACAATCTGCTTGGCGGCCAGTTCGCGGTGCATCTGCGTGTACTTAGTGGTGTCGAGGGGAATGAAATAGTCGGGCATGATGCCACCGCCGCCATAGACCACGCGGTGCTCCTTGAGGGTGTAGCACTTCAGCGAGTCGGCAAAGTGTATGCTGTCGGCGTTGGTCAGTTCGCCATGCTTCAGTCGATTTAAGACGTCCATGGCATAGTCTTTCTGCTTGCCCTTCTCGTAGGGCTTCTGTATGCAGCGGCCGGCGGGCGTGTAGTAGTGGGCAATGGTGAGGCGAATCATCGAGCCGTCGGGCAGGTCGACGGGGCGCTGCACCAAGCCTTTGCCAAACGAGCGGCGCCCGACCACCAAGCCACGGTCCTGGTCTTGTATGGCGCCGGTGACAATCTCGGCTGCCGAGGCCGAATACTCGTCGACGAGCACCACCACGCGGCCGTCTTGTTTCCGCATACAGCCCCAACCATCGGCGCGATACTCCTGACTGGGCACGCTGCGGCCTTTGGTGTAGACAATCATTTCGTCCTTTTCCAGGAACTGTTCGGCCACCTGGACGGCTGCCTGCAGATAGCCGCCGCCATTGCCTTGCAGGTCGAGTATGAGGTCTTTCATGCCTGCGCGCTGCATTCTTAACAGCTTTTCAAAGAACTCATCGAAGGTGGTAGCCCCGAAGCTGCCGATGCGTATGTAGCCGATGCCCGGACGAATCATGTAGGCGGCATCAATCGACTTCACGGGAATCTTGTCGCGCTTGATGGTGAACGTGAGCAGGTCCTTGATGCCGGTGCGCACGATGCCGAGGTTCACCGTCGTGCCCTTAGGTCCGCGCAGTCGGCGCATAATCTCCTCGCGGCTCATCTTAACACCGGCAATGGCCGTGTCGTTCACGCTGACGATGCGGTCGCCGGCAATGATGCCAGCGCGCTCCGACGGTCCGTTGAGCGTGGGCTGAATGACCACGAGCGTGTCTTCCATCATATTGAACTGCACGCCGATGCCCTCGAACGAGCCCGTCAGCGGTTCGTTCATGCGCTCCACTTCCTTGGGTGTGGAGTAGGACGAATGTGGGTCGAGCTTCTCGAGCATGCCTCTGATGGCATCTTCAACGAGTTTTTTCTCGTCGACACTGTCGACGTAGAGAGCCTTGATGGCCATTTCGGCAATATGCAACTTGCGCAAGGGCGCATCGTCGTCTGTTCTGACGCGCATCTGAGCCTCAGCGGTCAGCACGACCACGAGCAACAGCGCTGTGAGTAGTTTCTTCATATTTCTGGTTTAGTTGTATGGTTCTTCTTCCTCGGGGCGGTCTTCCTCGATGACAAGGTTGTCGATGATGAAGTTCTGGCGCTCCATGGTGTTCTTGCCCATGTAGTATTCCAGGAGCTTCTGCACCTGGTCGGTTTTGTGCAGCGTGACCTGCTCGAGCCTGATGTCGGGCCCGATGAAGCCGGCAAACTCTTCGGGCGAAATCTCGCCGAGACCTTTGAATCGGGTGATTTCGGGGTCGGGGCCCAGGTCGCTGATGGCCTTCAGGCGCTCTTCCTCGCTGTAGCAGTAGCGGGTGATGAAGTCGCTCTTGGCGTCGTCTTTTGCCAGCACCTGCTTGTTGCGAATCTTGGTGCGGCGGTTGCGCACGCGGAAGAGCGGCGTCTGCAGCACGTAGACGTGGCCTTTCTTGATGAGTTCGGGGAAGAATTGCAGGAAGAAGGTGATGATGAGCAGGCGTATGTGCATGCCGTCGACATCGGCATCGGTGGCCACAATCACCTTGTTGTAGCGCAGCGTGTCGAGGCCGTCTTCAATGTCGAGTGCGGCCTGCAGCAGGTTGAACTCCTCGTTTTCGTAGACCACCTTCTTGGTGAGCCCGTAGGAGTTGAGTGGTTTGCCGCGCAGCGAGAACACGGCCTGCGTGTTCACGTCGCGGCTCTTGGTGATGCTGCCGCTGGCCGAGTCGCCCTCGGTGATGAAGATGCTCGACTCCTCTTTGCGCTCGTTCTTGGCGTCGCAGAAGTGTATGCGGCAGTCGCGCAGCTTGCGGTTGTGCAGGTTGGCCTTCTTGGCACGCTCGCGAGCCAGCTTGGTGACGCCGGCCATGGCCTTGCGCTCGCGCTCGCTCTCCTGTATTTTCTGCAGCATCACGTCGGCCACCTCGCTCTCCTTGTGCAGGTAGTTGTCTACTTCCTGCTTGATGAAGTCGCCCACATATTTATTAATAGACACGCCGCCGTTTGGGGCCATGGTGAGCGAGCCGAGCTTAATCTTGGTCTGGCTCTCGAACATGGGCTCCTCGACGTTGAGGGCAATGGCGGCCACGAGGCCGTTGCGTATGTCGCCATACTCGAAGTTCTTGCCATAGAACTCCTTGATGGTCTTGGCAATGTGCTCCTTGAAGGCGCTCTGGTGCGTACCGCCCTGAGTGGTGTGCTGTCCGTTGACGAAGGAGTAGTACTCCTCGCCATACTGGTTGGCGTGTGTGAAAGCTATCTCGATGTCCTCGCCCTTGAGGTGAATGATGGGATAGAGCGAGTCGTTGGTCATGCGGTCCTTGAGCAGGTCTTCCAGTCCGTGGCGCGAGAGAATGCGGCGGCCGTTGTACATGATGGCCAGTCCGGTGTTCAGGTAGGTGTAGTTGCGCAGCATGTTCTCCACGATGTCGTCGTGGAACTGGTAGTTCTGGAAGAGCGTTGGGTCGGGTTCGAAGAAGATGTAGGTGCCGTTCTCGTCTTGCGTGTCGTCGGTAGTGTCGGTCTGCAGTATGCCGCGCTCAAACGTGGCGCGGCGCACCTTGCCGTCGCGATAGCTGGCCACCTCGAAGTGCTGGCTCAGGGCGTTGACGGCCTTGACGCCCACGCCGTTGAGTCCCACCGACTTCTTGAAGGCCTTCGAGTCGTACTTACCGCCGGTGTTGAGCACCGATACGGCCTCGATGAGCTTGCCCTGGGGAATGCCGCGGCCATAGTCGCGCACGCTGACGCGCAGATGGTCGTCGACGGTTATCTCTATGCGGTCGCCGGCGTGCATCTTAAACTCGTCGATGGAGTTGTCGATGACTTCCTTCAGGAGCACGTAGATGCCGTCTTCGGGCAGCGAGCCGTCGCCGAGGCGTCCGATGTACATGCCCGGACGTGTGCGCACATGCTCCATGTCGGACAGGTGGCGTATGTTGTCGTCGTTGTATTCTACTGGCTCTGGGCTCTGGCCTTCCGGCTCTTGGCTTATTGGCTTTTCTTCTTCCATACTTACTGTTTACAATGTTTTCTTATAGCAGCGGCGGCGCTTGTGCTGCTCATACTCATAGTAGGTCCACTGGTTCTGCACCTTGCCGTTGGTCTCCATCTCCACATGGGTCTCGCCCCACTCGAAGCCGAACTTCTGGTAGCGGGGAATGAGGTCGTAGAAGAGCAGCGAGTTGGCACCCTTGGCGCGATACTCGGGCAGCACGCCGATGAGGAGCATGTCGACCACGTTGGTCTTCTTGAACTTCAGTGCGCGCATGATGTACCACCAGCCGAAGGGGAAGAGGCGGCCGTTCTTGCACTTCTGCAGAGCCTTGGTGAGCGAGGGATAGGTGATGCCCACGCCAACGCACTTGTGGTCGGGCGTGTTCCAGTCCTCGATGAGCGTGACGAGGCTCAGGTCGATGTAGCTCAGATACATCTTCACGTACTGGTCTATCTGCCTGTCGGTGAGCCAGGAGTAGCCGTAGAGGTGGCCGAACGTGCCGTTGATGACGTCGAAGACCTTCTTGCCATACTGCTCTGGGCCGAACACCTCGTCCTTGGTGAGCTTCTTGATGTGCAGGTTGTAGCGCTGCATGGTCAGCTCGGCCACGCGCTTGAACTTCTCGGGCACGCCGTCCTTGGGCACGAACACCTTGTACTCCACGTAGTCGTTGTCCTTCTCGTAGCCGTCCATCAGCTCCATGTGCTTCGGATAGTACTCCAGGTTGTAGCCCGTGGCCATGCAGCTCAGCTGGTCGAAGCCCTTGGTGAGCATGCCTTCCTGGTCCATGTCGGTGAAGCCGAGGGGGCCGATAATCTCTTTCATGCCGTGCTCGCGACCGTAGTTCTCCACCGTTTCGAGCAGTTTGCGGCTCACGGCCGGGTCGTCGATGAACTCAAACCACCCGAAGCGCACGCAGGGGCGGTTCCACTTCTTGTTGTAGCTATGGTTGATGATAGCCGCCACGCGGCCCACCACCTTGCCGTCGCGATAAGCCAGGAAGTAGTCCACATCGCAGAAGTCGAAGGCGGCATTAGGTTCCTTAATCCACTTGCTGAGGGTCTTCACCTCGTCGCTGTGCAAGTTGGGTGCATCGTAGGGATTGCCCCGATAAAGATCATAGCGAAACTGAATAAAAGCTTCAAGTTCTTTCTTGTTGCTTACTTTCTTGATTTCTACTGATGACATATATTTTGACGTTTTTAATTGTTTAGACTTAAATAATCGGACAAAGATACAAACTTTTTGGGAGAAAACGGCAGAAATAACACTTTTTTGCAAACTATGAACAGAAGCAAACGTTACTCCAAAAATGAAATTGCAAAAAAAAAGCCATTTGCTTGGCAAAACAAATGAAAATGTCTACCTTTGCAGCAAACATAACAACGATGCGTGATGACATATCTCAATCAGTTTCACAAAGAGGCTATGGAGCGTACGATGAAGAAAATCGCAGAATCAGAGAAACAGCCGATGAGCTCCAGCGCCTTTGCAGCCTACATGAAGAGAAACTTCGAGACAGCCAAGATTATGGAAGCCGTTTCGAAATAGAACAGCGTGTAGCTGAACAATACGCCAAGTCGGTGGGAAAATGGATTCCCATGGACAATATTTTTGAGTTAGGCATCCCAGGACCAAGCGGAAACGAGAATGATACCTACGTCTCAAATCATTGCGTTTATAAAGTCAACAATCTGTTGAACAGTGGTGGTATTTGCAAGCTTTTAGAAAAGATACTTCTGCACAACACACTATTCCCAAATACTTTTTATCGACTCTATGGGTTTGCTGGTTATGACGGAAGAACCGTAATGCCTGTATTGTGCCAGAAACGCATTAAAAATGCTCAACCGGCTACTACTATCATGATTGATACTTACATGTCAGCTCTTGGTTTCATAAAGCAGAGTATAGAGGGGCGATATACGAATGGCGACTTTGAGATATGGGATCTTGTCCCAAGAAACGTTCTTGTAGATGAAGATAGTGATGTGTATGTGGTAGATGCTGAAATAAAACGGACGGACAAAAAATAAAGAAAAATTTCGGAATGGCCAAGGTGAGGGAGTATTATTTTATCGTGGCCATGGTCTTGTTCAAAGCTTCTTGCACACGAAGATGACGTGGCGGCCGTCGGCCAGGGTGGTGGCGAAGAGGTAATGGTCGCCACCGTCGGAGAGCTTCAGCCGCTGACGCAACTGGGCCACGGTGAGGGGGAAGTTGCGCACGCTGATGTTGGCCTGGCGCATGGTGAGCGCTGCCTTCAGCTCGCGCTTGTTCATGGTGGTCACGGTCTCGATGCTGAATTGACGGCCAGGGAAGTCGGGCACTGGCTCATGGGACACGAAGAGGTGGCTGTTGGGTGCCACGGCCTCAACACCATAGCGGCGCGCCAGCGCTTCGAAGCAGCCCGACTTCATGATGGCCGCATTGGGTTCGTAAAGATATATTTGCGCTTCTTGATTTTCCCTGCTATTGGTAGACAAATTGAGAGAAACAGCTTCGTCTGCATCGAAACGCACCACTTGGTCATCGTTTATGCAGAAGAGAGAGAAGCTCTCTCTGTCCTCCCGAGGGAGGAATGTGAGATAGAGCAGCAGCTCCTTGCACTCGTTGCCCACGGCCACGATGTGCACCTCGCCGACAAGCTCGGGCCCGAGGTCCTGCACGGCTTTGCGCCAGTCGAGCATGGGCGAGAGCTTGAGCAGCAGGTGGCGGGCCTTTTGGCGCAACAGGGGCATGGCGGCAAGCACGTCGGGCGTGCAGTCGGCTATGCCATAGGTGCGGCCGCCGTGGTCGTCGCGGCGGGCGGGGTCGAGAAAGAGCCAGTCTATCGGCTCTGTCTGCTGGCTGAGAAAGCCTAAGCCGTCGGCGCAGACGATGCGGGCATTCTGTAGTCCGAGCAGGGGGAAGTTGTGCTCGGCAATGGCGCAGAGCTGCTCCTGCCGCTCCACGTAGATGGCCTCGCTGAAGAGCGGCGCCATGAACGCGAAGTCGACGCCGAAGCCGCCGGTGAGGTCGGCCATGCGCCCCGAGGCGCCCAGACGTCGGAGCAAGTCGGCCTTGTAGCGGGCCGTCTGCTCGCTGCTGCACTGCTCGAGCGACAGGTGCTGAGGAAAAAGCAACCCGCCGAGAGCTGCCCATGAGGGCAACTTTCGGCGGGCTGTCTGTAGTCCGGCTATCTGACTGAGCGCCAAGGCCAGGTCAACGGCCTGGTCCTTTGCCCCCTTGAGGGCCAGCTGGCGCACGTCGGCATCGAGGTTTTGCTCGATGAACTGTCGGGTAGCGTCGTTCATTTTTATCTGACGTACACCTTTCGTTTATTCTTGATATAGATGCCCTTCTTCGGCTGCTTCACGCGCTGACCTTGCAGGTTGTAGATGGGCTTCTGCTGGGTGAACTTCACCGAGGGCGCACCGATGCCCGACGGCGTGCTGACCGTCACCTTGGCACTGGTGAGCTGCATGTTGCCCGACCCCTCGTCGACGGAGAACACCACTTCCTTGGCATTGCCGGTCCACGTGAGACCATCCACTATGCCAGTGTTGGCCTGCAGCGTCTTCGACGTGCTGGTGGCCAGCGAGAACTCGATGCTCGTCAGCGTGCCTTCTGCCACGCGGAACGTGAGCGTGTTCTTCTGGTACAAGCGGATGTGCTCGCCGTTGATGTAGCGGTTGGAACCCGTGCCGAGCGAGTAGACCACGGTGACGCCATTCTGCGTGCCTACGAAGTCGGTGGTGTTGCTGGCATTCACCGAGCCGTTGTGGTTGGTACCGAAGAACGTGTTGTTGAGCAGGATGGTGCCGTCCTCAGGTGTTTCGCCATGACTGCTACCAATGACGTAGGTGGCAGTGGTCACGCTGCTCGTGTTGCCATCCTTCACGGCCACGGCCTTGAGCGTGGTGGTCTCGCCGATGGTGACAGGCTCGGTGTAGAGCGTGCTCTGTGCCGAAGGCTCTGTGCCGTCGGTGGTGTAGTAGATGACAGCACCGTCGGTGGAGGTGGTCATCGTCACGCTGAAGGCTTCGCTGTAGGTGCCGGCCTCGACCGAGAAGACGGGCTGTGCCACATTGACGTAGGGCGTGCCCGAGCCACCCTCAGACTGAGTGTAGTTGAAGGCCACGTCCTGCTTCGAGCCCCAGACGTATTCTTCCAGTCCGGGATAGTCTACGAAGGGGTTGCGGTTGCCCTGCACGTCGCTCTGTGCCACGGCATTGTTGCGTGCCCGCTCCACGTCGTCGACGGGGTCGAGCTTCGACCAGCGCATGAGCAAACTGATGTACCAGCTCTGCAAACCAGGATAGGCAGCATCGGTAAACACCTTCTTGGCTTCGCCCTTGTTCCAGTTTGTCAGCTTGTCCTGATAGCAGGTGGCCATGTAGAAGTAGATGCGGGCAATGTCGCCCTTCACCTCGTCGTTGGGTTCAAACACCTTGCCGCTGTAGCCCGGCGTCTTGCAGGAACCGAGCTTGCTGTAGCCATTGGCCGACTGCTTCTCCACATTGCCCACCTCGGCCAGCACATAGGCCGAGCGCATGTTGTTGATTTTGGCATCGGTAGGCACCACATGAACAATGTCGCTTTTCATGGGACTTGCCTCGCCAAACCAGCTCTGCGGCACGGTGTGCTCTTTGTTCCATCCCGAACCTTCATTGGCATTGCCATGCTGTCCCCAGTCGTAGTTGGTGATGTTCGAATACCAGTCGCGCACCTTACCGTCAGGCCGTTTGTCGGTCTTCTGGTAGTAATCCTCGAGCGAAGAATAGCTCAGCGTTTTATGTTTCGAGATAATGTTGTGGAGTGCGGTTTTCAGTGCCGCTCCCTTCTGTCCGTTGGCGGCTTGGTAGTAGGTGCCCGAGTTGTTGGGTCCCTGTGCCCATGCCGCGGCGCAGGCAATGGTGAGCACTGTCACCAGCGAGAGAGTCTTTCTATTCATTGTTTTAGCGTATAATAATTTTCTTTCCGTTCTTGATGTAGATGCCAGGACGCAGGTCTTGTCCGTCGACACACACGCCCTGCATGTTGTAGATGTGGTCGGAAGTGACCGAAGGCGGCGTCACGAAGTCGATGCCGGTA
>CAMOTK010000018.1 GCA_946625715.1 uncultured Prevotella sp.
AAGTGGCACTTTACAACCTGCAAAGTGGCGTTTTACGAAGATTAAGTGCCACTTTAGCCGCTGAAATGTTTGGTGGTTCGCCATTTTTTCGTAACTTTGCATCACCATTTTAGATAAGAACGTATGAAAAGACTACTCCTACTGGCCATCGCCCTCGTGCCGATGCTGACGATGGCACAGACCAACGACTGGGAAATACCCGACGAGAACGCACCCAAGGCTGCGCAAGCACCCAAGGAAACGGCGGAAAAGGACGAAAAGCCACAAGTCGACCCGAAATATCTGGCTGGAGCCGTGCCCGAAGTAGACGGCAAGGTGGTGTTCGAACGGACGTTTGAGGTGCCTGGGCTCACAGCCACTGCCGCCTTCGAGCGCATGCGGAGCCTGATGCAGCGCATGACGCTGGCCAAGAACCAGTTGCAGAGTCAAGTGGTATTCGCCGACAGCACCGAGCACGTGGTGGCCGGCAGCTACCAGGAGTGGCTGGAGTTCAGCCGCAGCTTCATCTCGCTCGACCGCACCCGCTTCAACTATCACCTCATTGCCGAGTGCAGCGACGGCAAGGTTGTCGTTCGCATGCAGCGCATCAGCTATCTCTACGACGAAGCACGCAACCCACAGCACTATACGGCCGAAGAGTGGATCACCGACAAGCAGGGTCTGAACAAGAAGCAGACCAAGCTGGCCCGCATCTCTGGCAAGTTCCGCCGGAAAACCATCGACCGCAAGGACTTCATCTTTGAACAAATAGAGAAAGAACTTAAGAAATAATGAACAGATACAACAACCTCAGACCTTTTCGCGACGAGGGTCGGCTGAGAGTGCTGCGCCAGTGGCTGAACATCTTCTTTATTCTTGGCGCCATTGCCGGCATGCTGTGCTTTAAGCTGGTCGACACCAACCTGGGCATCTACATCCTCATTGCAGCCTCGGTGCTGAAGTTTATCGAGCTGACGCTCAGAATGATGAAACTCTAAGCATGAAAAAGGTCCTTCTCGCATGGCTCTTCGCAAGCCTCACGATTGGGTTGCAGGCACAGGAACAGCCCACACTGAACAACTTCAACCCGCATAAGAACGACACCACACAGCAGAAAGAGGTGCCGAGAGGGCTCTATGTGTGGACCGTCGACCGCCGTTTCGGCGACATCCGCAAGGCCGAGCCCGACACCATGCCCCACTTGTATCAGCGCTCGGTGGTGAACACGGGGCTCACGGGCGACTACAACACCACGGGCAACACCTTCGGACCGCGCCTGTCGCGCATCTTCATCGACCGCTACAACGACAATGCCGACCAGTTCGGCTTCGTTGAGCCATACAGCTACAACCGCCAGAAGCCCGACGAGCACCACTTCACCAACACGCTCTCGCCCATCACCAACCTGAGCTACGACAACTGCGGCAGCGGCACCACGGGCGAAGACCACTTCCAGGCCAAGTTTGCCACGAATGTGGGCAAGAAGATTGGCTTCGGCTTTAACATCAACTACGCCTACGCGCGCGGTTTCTTCCAGAACCAGAACATCTCGCACCTCGGTTTCAAGCTTTTCGGCTCCTATCGCGGCGACCAGTATCAGGCCCACCTCATTCTCAGCACCCAACGCCACAAGGCTTCTGAGAACGGCGGCATCACGTGGGACGAGTATATCACCTATCCGGAGCAGTTCAGCGAGTCGTATGCCACCAACGAAATACCCACCGTGCTCTCGCGCAACTGGAACCGCAACAAGTCGAAACACCTGTTTCTGACCCACCGCTACGCCCTCGGCTTCTACCGCGACGTGATGATGACCGAAGAGGAAATCAAGGCACGCGAGTTTGCCAAGGCTTCGCTACAGGAGAAAGAGGCGCGTGAAGCCCAAGAGGCGGAAAACAACGATGACAGTTCGGAAGACGGCAACGAACAGAGGCCAAGAGCCAAGAGCCAAAGGCCAAAAGCTAAGACTCAGGAACCCACCGGCCGTCCTGACAATGCTAAGATTGCCGGCGACCTGCCATCAGCCAACACCCAAGAGCCTGCTGCCAACGGCCAAGATACCACCCGCATAAGCGTCGCCTCGAAGGCACAAGCTGACAGCCTACTGGCCGTTCAGGCGCGCGAAGACTCGCTGGCGGCACTCATGAAGAAGGAGTTTGTGGCTGTCACCAGCTTCATCCACACCCTGGAGCTCAACCACTACGAGCGCATCCACCAGGCCTACCTTGCGCCCAAAGACTATTACGCCAACCAATATTACAGCATCAACGACGACGGCACCTACTCGGGCGACTCCATCTTCGACAAGACGCGCTACCTGCAACTGAAGAACACGCTCGGCGTGGCCCTGCTCGAGGGCTTCAACAAGTATGCGAAGGCCGGTCTGAAAGCCTTCTTCACCCACGAGCTGCGCCGCTTCGAGATGCCAAACACCAGCGACAACGCCACCGCCTTCCAGCAGCACTGGACGGAGCACAACATCAGCATCGGCGCACAGCTGGCCAAGACCCAAGGACGCACGCTGCACTATAACCTGACGGCCGAGACGTGGCTGGCGGGCGAAGACTTCGGACAGCTGAAGGTCGACTTCAGCACCGACCTGAACTTCCCCCTCTTCGGCGACACCGTCACCCTGGCGGCTAAAGCCTACTTCCACCGACTGAACCCCACGTTCTACCAGCGCCGCTACCACGCCAAGCACCTCTGGTGGGACAACAACGACCTTAATCAAATTACGCGCACGCGCGTGGAAGGCCTGTTTGCCTACCGTAAAACCAACACACGCCTGCGCGTGGCCATCGAGGAGATGCAGAACTACACGTATCTCGGCATGAGCTACGACTACACCAAAGACGGCCGCACCAACTTCACCGCCGCCGTCAGACAGCACACGGGCAACATCAACGTGCTCACCGCACAGCTGATGCAGGACTTCCGCCTGGGCCCCGTACACTGGGACAACACAGTGACCTACCAGTCGTCGTCGAACAAGGACGTGCTGCCCCTGCCGGCACTGAACATTTTCACGAATCTGTATCTGAAGTTCCGCATCGCACGCGTGCTTACCGTCGAACTGGGCGGCTGCGCCACGTTCTTCACCAAGTATGAAGCACCCGACTTCTGCCCGGCCTTCAACCAGTTTGCCGTGCAGGAGAATACAGCCAGCCGCGTGACGCTCGGCGGATTCCCCTTCATCGACGCCTATGCCAACCTGCATCTGAAGCACGCACGCTTCTTCATCATGATGAACAACCTGGCACCGTCGATGGGCAACCGCATGACGTTCCTCACGCCCCACTATCCGCTCAACGGTTCGGCACTGCGCTTCGGCGTTTCCTGGAACTTCTTCAACTAAGCAGCACGCCCAGCGTGACGCATAGGCCGTAGACAAAGATGTTGCGCGCCGTTTCGCCCAGACAGGCGTTCAGCTCGCGACCGCTCCAAAGGCGCTTCATCTTCAGATGCGTAAACACATGAAGCACCAGATAGATGAGCGGCAACAGTCCGGCCAGCACATGGCCGCTGAGCGCAAACACCACGCCGCCCACCAGGCAGGCACCCACGCCAAGACACAGGTAGACAGCCAGCGACGTCTCGGCGCCCATCAGCACCACGAGCGTCTTCTTGCCCACCTCGCGGTCGAGGTTGCGGTCGCGGAAATTATTGACAATGAGCAGTCCGTCGACCACACAGCCGCAGGCCACCGAGGCCACCAGCACTTCCCAAGTGCATGTATGCAGATGCACATAATAGCAGATGCACACGGGCACAATGCCGAAGAACAGCAGCACCAGCGCATCGCCCATGCCCACATAAGACAGGTGGGTGGTATAGAGAAAGCAGAACACCACACACAGCAGGCCTATCATGATCATCTCCAAGCCACCGTAGTAGACCAGCGGCAGGCCAACAAGGCAGGCCAGACAGGTGGTCAGCCCGATGGCTTTCTTCATGGCTTCGAGGCTCACCCACCCTTGTGCGCAGGCTCTTTCCGGCCCTAAGCGCCGCTCGCGGTCGTCGGCACCGTTGACAAAGTCGAAGAAGTCGTTGACAAAGTTGGCATCAATCTGCATCACGAAGGCGAAGAGCAGGCACAGCACGGCTGCCACCCACGAAAAGGCATCGGCATCGTACTGTCGGGCGTCGCTCCACGCCAGCGCCGTACCAATCATCACGGGCACAGCCGCCCCGCTGAGCGTCTTCGGCCGTGCAGCCAGCAGCCACGCTTTCAGGCTGTTTTTTTCAATATTTGCGTTCTCCATTGCAATTTTTATCTAAAACTTTTTGCAAAAGTAGATATTTCTTCGTACATTTGCAAAAATTGCACACACTTTTATGATAAAAAATGCGCCAAGCCTCGATTTAGTGGAGTTCATTGAAACCAACATTCTGCCCCAGTATGCCGCCTTCGACAAGGCCCACAACCTGGAGCACGTCACCCGCGTCATACGCCGCTCGCTCGAACTGGTGCGCACCACTGGCGCCGACATGGATATGGCCTACACCATTGCCGCCTACCACGACATCGGCATGTCGGGCCCGCGGGCCGTCCACCATGTGACGGGTGGCAAAATCCTTGCTGCCGACGCCCGACTGAAACGCTGGTTCTCGGCAGAGCAAATCAAGGTGATGAAAGAGGCTGTAGAAGACCATCGGGCTTCGGCCAGCCATGCGCCGCGCAGCATCTACGGCAAGATTGTGGCCGAGGCCGACCGCGACATTTCGGCCGAAACAGTGTTTCGACGCACCGTGCAGTTCGGGCTTGCCAACTATCCCGAGCTCGACCGCGATCACCACTGGCTGCGCTTCAAGGAGCACATGGACAACAAATACTCGCGCCACGGCTACATACGCCTGTGGATTCCCAACTCGCCCAACGAGCAGCGACTGAACGAGCTGCGCAACATCATTGACGACAAGACGAAACTGAAGGCAGAATTCGACCGCTACTACGATGAGGAGACGGCGCAATAGCCTCAACCGCACCGCTTAGCAGACGGCTAAGTAGCCGTTTACTGCGCCGCCGTATAGTAGTAGGCGTAGTAGATATAGGCCAATGCGGCCAGCACCACCAGCGCCACGACGGCCTTAATCAGGCAGCTGGTCATCTTCTTCACGACCAGAAACACCACAATGATGGCCACCAGGGCAAAGGCATAGAGGCTGAAATTTTCCATTTTCTCACATTATTTTATTTAAACAACTGGCGGAAAGCCGTCGGGATAGGCGTTTCAAACTCCATAGGCTCGCCAGTTATGGGGTGACTGAAACAGAGCAGGAAAGCGTGCAGACAGAGGCGATGGATGGGGTCGTCGCCATTGCCATACTTCGGGTCGCCGCACACGGGATGTCCCATGTCAGCCGAGTGCACACGAATCTGGTTTTTGCGCCCCGTCTCGAGCTTGAACTCCACGAGCGAGTGCTCTGTGGTGCGGTCGAGCACGTGGAAATGGGTGATGGCCAGCTTGCCGCCATTGTCTACGGGCGACGAATAGGTAATGTAGGCCTTGTTGTCCTTCAGCCAGTTGCTGATAGTACCCTCGTCGTCGACAATTTCACCCGAGCAAACAGCCACGTAGCGGCGGTCGTAGACAATCTCGTGCCAGTGGTGCTCAAGTATCTGCTCCGTCTCCATATCCTTGGCATAGACCATGAGGCCGCTCGTGTCGCGGTCGAGGCGGTGCACCACGTGGGCCGTACACTTCTGTCGGCTCTTCTTGAAGTAGTCGTCGAGCACGCTCTTCACATTGAGCGACGAGTGTCCAGCGGCCATCGAGAGGATGCCGGCCTGCTTTTCGACCACAATGAGCCAGCGGTCTTCGTAGACAATCTTCACGTAGCGGCTCTTGAAGCCCTTCTGATTGCGCTTCGAATTCGACACGGCAATCTTCATGCCGCGCTCCAGGGGGAAGTCGAACTGGCTGACCGTCTTACCGTTGACCTTCACGCCGCGCCCTTGCAGCGTGGCTTTCACCTTCGAGCGGCTCTGCTGCATGTTGGCCAGCAGCCATTCGAGCAGCGGCATAGGCTCGCCGACCACATAGTGCGAGTAGTCGCCACCTTGTTTCAGTGCTGTATTGATTCTTTTCATATTCAAGGTGCAAAGTTAGCAATTTTGCGGGGGAAAACAAAAAAAACATATAAAAAAAGGCGATAAACTCACGTTTACCGTCTTTTCGTAATAATCAAAACAAAAAGTGCTTGTTGTATATTACCTGTTTCCCAACAGCATTATAAACAAATTTCTGAATGCAAATGTAAAACATTCTTAGCATTTGCGCAATAGTTTTCTGTTGTTGCATGTGCGGAATTGTCGCAAGGGGCATGTCCTTTTGTCGGCAGGGTGTGCAAAAAAGTCATTCGTGACAAATTCAGACACTTTCGCCCATTTCATCGACGTTTTGCTGACGGGCCGTACGATACTCTGTAGGCGTCATGCCAAACTTCTGGGCAAAGAGATTGTAGAAAGTGCGCACCGACGAAAAGCCACTCTCGGCGGCAATGGCTTCGACGGTGTAGTTGGGATACTGGTTGATGAGCCTGACAGCATGCTCCAGGCGCAGGTCGCTGATGAACTTAGAGTACGACGTACCCACGAAAGTCTTGAAGAGATTGGAGAAACTATTCTTCGGAATGCAAAGTTTCTCGAGCAGTTTGTCGCGCGACAGGTCGGCATCGAGATAGGCTTTTTCATCGACAATCTCGTGGCGCACGCGCTCGAAGAGCGCCCTGTCCTGCTCCATCTGCGCCGTCTCGTCGGTCGAAGCGCTTTTCTCCACCGGCATGCCGAGCGCCGCCTGGCGGTGTATCAGGTCGCCGATGGTCTTAGCCATAGCCTTGTTCTTCTCTACTATCAGCCGGTTGTTGACATGCGAGCGGTAGACAATATAGACAACGAAGAAGATGATGACGAGGGCGATGATGACGACGCTCGTCATGTGTATGCGCCACGTTGTGCGTTCCATTTCGAGCTCGCGGTCGTGTATCTCGTAGTTCGACGACAGTTCGTCCATGGCACCGCGCTCCTCAATGCTTTTCACGCGCTCGGTCAACTTGCCGACAAGACGGTAGGCCTCGGCAGCGTGGCGATAGTCGCCTTTGGCCATATAGGCTTCGGCCTCCGTCTGGCTGACCGAAATCATGTCGTAGCCCATCGTGTCGCCCACCGACTTGAGGAAGTTACGGCGTAGGTCGGAGAAGCGTATGATGTCGTCGTAGAGACCTTTTGCATTGATATAGGGCATGATGCACGAGTAGTCGTAGTACTGCTCTTCGCCAGCGTCAACAAACTTCTTGTAGTAGGCGGCCGCTTCGTCGTCGCGACCCAGTCGCTGTAGCAGCACGGCATAGTGGGCGTATATGTCTTTCATGCGGCTATTCTCCAGCGTTTCTATCGGCACACCCGTCTGGTCGGCATCGTCTTTCACCAACTTGTCGAGTTTCACCAATACACTCATTGCCAATTCGTTACGACTGCTTTCCTGAAGTTTTTCAACAAGTGTAGCATAGTAGTAATAGAGCTGGTCGTAGCGCGAGCGGTAGGACGACCGTTCCATGATTCGCGTGGCCTCGTCCATCTGCCTCAGCCCTTCATCTTGTCGCCCTTTGTCGTAGGCCACATTGCCCATGCAGAAGAGCGCAATGGAGCGCATCACGCTGTCGTTTCGTTCGGTGCTCATGTCGAGCAATTTGCGGGCGTAGTAGAGCTGCGAGGTGGCGTTGTGTACGTTGTCGTAGCACATGATCAGTCGGCGCAGCAGTTCCATCATGTAGCTTTCGTCACGTTTCTTGTCGTAGTAGGCGCGCTTGTAGAAGGTGATGGCCTCGAAATACTTGCCGGAGTTGAAGAAGAGGTCGCCCTCGATACAGTTCAGGCGGAACGCAGGCATCTCGCCGCGCTTGCGCAGCTCGGCCATCAGGCGCTGTGCCTTCGGCAGGTCGGTCAGCGTACACTCATAGACCTGCTTTTCCAGACTGTCGTCTACCTCGGCAGCCAGAGCCACAGGCGTTGCCGTCAGCACGAGGGTAACCAAAAGGAGCAAGCTATAAGGGAATTTTTTCACAGCGCTTTTTGTTTTTTATATTGGTTTTCGCCTACAAAGGTAAGTATTATTTCTGAAACCGCAAAACATTTTCGTCAATGTTTTTCAGCATGCAACTTATTAATTAAATATATGAACGCGCGAAAATTTGGCGGTTACGTTTTTTTTGTGTACCTTTGCACACTCAAAAAAAAAAGAATAAGAAAAAGCAAGTAATAGAAACAAGATGATCACAGTAACCAACCTCGCCATTCAATTTGGTAAAAAGACTCTGTATAAGGATGTCAACCTCAAGTTCACAAGCGGCAACATCTACGGCATTATCGGTGCCAACGGCGCCGGCAAGTCTACCCTACTCCGCGCCATCAGCGGCGAACTGGAGCCCAACAAGGGTACTGTAGAGATGGCTCCCGGCGAGCGTCTCTCCGTGCTGGAGCAGGACCACTTCAAATACGACGAATACACCGTGATGGACACGGTGCTCATGGGGCACCAGCCCCTTTGGGCCAACATGAAGGAGCGCGAAGCCCTCTACGCCAAGGATGAGATGACCGAAGACGACGGCAACCGCGCCGCTGAACTGGAGATGGCCTTTGCCGAAATGAACGGCTGGGAAGCCGAAAGCGAAGCCGCACAGCTGCTCCAGAACCTGGGCATCAAAGAAGAACTGCACTACCAGCAAATGGCCCACATATCGAACAACGAGAAGGTGCGCGTGATGCTGGCTAAGGCCCTCTTCGGCCACCCTGACAACCTGCTGCTCGACGAGCCCACCAACGACCTCGACCTCGACACTGTGCAGTGGCTTGAGGAATACCTGTCGAACCTGGAGCAGTGTGTGCTCGTGGTCAGCCACGACCGCCACTTCCTCGACGCCGTGTCGACGCAGACGGTCGACATCGACTTCGGCAAGGTGACGCTCTTCTCGGGCAACTACTCGTTCTGGTACGAATCGTCGCAGCTTGCCCTGCGCCAGGCACAGAACCAGAAGATGAAAGCCGACGAGAAGCGCAAGCAGCTGGAAGAGTTCATCCGCCGCTTCTCGGCCAACGTGGCTAAGTCGAAGCAGACCACCTCGCGCAAAAAGATGCTCGAGAAGCTCAATGTCGAGGAGATTACGCCCTCTACGCGCAAGTATCCGGGCATCATCTTCCAGATGGAGCGCGAGCCGGGCAACCAGATTATCGAAGTGGAAGGTCTGAAGGCTGTCGACCCCGACGGCACCGTACTGTTCGACAACGTGTCGTTCACCATCGAAAAAGGCCAGAAGACCGTCTTCCTCTCCCACAACCCCAAGGCCATGACCGCCCTTTTCGAGATTATAAACGGCAACCGCGAGCCGCAGGCAGGCACCTACAAGTGGGGCGTCACCATCACTACCGCCTATCTGCCTCTCGACAACACCGCCTTCTTCCAGTCGGAAATGAACCTCGTCGACTGGCTCTCGCAGTACGGTACGGGCAACGAAGTGATGATGAAGTCGTACCTCGGCCGCATGCTCTTCCGCGAAGAAGACGTGCTGAAGAAGGTCAACGTGCTCTCCGGTGGCGAGAAGATGCGTTGCATGATTGCACGCATGCAGCTGAAAAACGCCAACTGCCTCATTCTCGACACGCCCACCAACCACCTCGACCTCGAATCGATTCAGGCGTTCAACAACAACCTCATACAGTTCAAGGGCAACATCCTCTTTGCCTCGCACGACCATGAGTTCATCAACACCGTGGCCGACCGCATCATTGAGCTTACGCCCAAGGGCACCATCGACAAGCTCATGACCTACGACGACTACATCTACGACGAGCAAATCAAGGAGCAGAAGGCACGTATGTATGCCATCTAACAAAAACGGCACGATATTTGCTATCACCTCTGTAAACCAAAATATCATTGCAAAGCTATGACAGAAGAAGAAAAACTGAATACGGAAGAGGAAGAGAATATCCTCGACCAACAGGAACAGACAGAAGAAGCCGAACAGCAGCAAACAGCAACTGAGACAGCAGACGAGGAGAAAGACCCGCTCGACGTGGCTCTCGCTGAAATCGAGGAACTGAAGAAGCAGGCCCTCTACAAGGCTGCCGAATTCGACAACTACCGTAAGCGCACACTGAAGGAGCGCGCCGAACTGATACTCAACGGCGGCGAAAAGGCCATCACAGCCATTCTGCCCGTGCTCGACGACATGGAGCGCGCCATCGACAACGGCAAGAAAACCGACGACCCTGAAGTGCTGCGCGAAGGCATGGAACTCATTTACCACAAGCTTTTAAAAGTGCTCGAGGCACAGGGCGTCAGCACCATCGATACCGACAACGAAGACTTCAATACCGACGTACATGAGGCCGTGGCCATGGTGCCTGGCATGGGCGACGACAAGAAGGGCAAGGTCATCGACTGCCTGCAAAAGGGCTACAAACTCAACGACAAAGTAATCCGCCACGCCAAAGTGGCAGTAGGACAATAGCGCGACACAATGGCACAACAGAAAAGAGACTACTACGAAGTGCTCGGCGTGGCCAAAAACGCCACGGAAGACGAAATCAAGAAGGCCTATCGAAAGATAGCCATCAAGTACCACCCCGACCGCAACCCCGGCGACAAAGAGGCCGAGGAGAAGTTTAAAGAGGCGGCTGAGGCCTACAATGTGCTTCACGACCCGCAGAAGCGCCAGCAGTACGACCAGTTTGGCTTCAACGCACCTGGCGGCGGCTTCGGTGGATTCGACGGTGGCTTCGGTACATCCATGAACATGGACGATATTTTCTCAATGTTCGGCGACATCTTCGGCGGGCACGGCTTCGGCGGTTTCGGCGGCGGACAGCGACGTACACAGCAGCACCGCGGCAACGACCTGCGCCTGAAGGTACGTCTGACGCTCGAAGAAATCAATCAGGGCGTCAAGAAGAAGTTCAAGGTGCGCAAGGACATCACGTGCAGCCACTGTCACGGCTCTGGTGCTGAAGACGGCAGCGGTACCGAACAGTGTCCCACCTGCCACGGCTCAGGCGTCATCACCCACACCACGCAGAGCATCTTCGGCATGATGCAGACTCAGGGCGTCTGTCCCACGTGTCAGGGCTTAGGCCAGGTCATCAAGCACAAGTGCCACGAGTGTGGCGGCTCGGGCGTCGTCAAGGGCGAGGAAGTGGTTGAAATCAATATTCCTGCAGGAGTTGCCGAGGGCATGGTTGTCAATGTACCAGGTAAAGGCAATGCCGGACGGCTCAACGGCATCAACGGTGACATACAGGTGCTCATCGAAGAAGAGCCGCACGATACTTTTATCCGCGATGGCAACGACCTCATCTACAACCTGCTGCTCGACTTCCCGACAGCCGCGCTGGGCGGCGAGGTGGAAATACCCACCATCGAAGGCAACAAACTGAAGATAAAGATCGAGAACGGCACACAGCCCGGCAAGACCCTGCGCCTCAGAGGCAAAGGACTGCCCGTCGTGCAAGGCTACGGCAGTGGCAGGGGCGACCTCGTGGTCAACATCAGTGTCTATGTGCCGCGCACACTCTCGCGCGACGAGAAGCATGCGCTCGAACAGTTCCGCGACAGCGACAACTTCAAGGGCGACAAGCAGACGCGCGACTCCATCTTCAGCCGCTTCAAGAACTATTTCTCTTAAACAAAAACCGCACGATGAGCTACGAGGAGACGACCGAGTATCTGTTCAACCAGACGGCCAACTACGAGAAGCAAGGCCCCGACGGCTACAAGCCGGGACTCGGCAACATGCTTGAACTCGACGAGCACTACCGGCATCCGCACAGGCATTACCGCATCGTCCATGTGACAGGCACGAATGGCAAGGGCTCGGTTTCCCACACGCTCGCCGCCCTGCTCCAAGTGTGCGGCTATCGCGTAGGTCTATACACCTCGCCTCATCTGCTCGACTTCAGCGAGCGAATACGCGTCGACGGCAAGCCCATTCCGCACGACTATGTCGTCGATTTCGTGGAAAAGGGCCGCAAGTTCTGGGACACTTTCAACCCCACCTTCTTCGAAATCACCACCA
Source organism: uncultured Prevotella sp. (assembly GCA_946625715.1). Lineage (GTDB taxonomy): Bacteria > Bacteroidota > Bacteroidia > Bacteroidales > Bacteroidaceae > Prevotella. The sequence goes on from CAMOTK010000018.1 coordinate 12,049, forward strand.
TGATGGCCTTCCAGTATTTCAAGGACGCCGACATCGACGTGGCCGTCGTCGAAGTAGGACTGGGCGGCCGACTCGACAGTACCAATATCGTCAGCCCCATTCTCTCGGTTATTACCAACGTTTCGCTCGAGCACACCGACATTCTCGGCAACACCCTCGAGCAGATTGCCCGCGAGAAAGGCGGCATCATCAAGCCCCACACACCCGTAGTCATTGGCGAAACACTACCCGAGACACGCCCCGTATTCGCAGCTTTGGCCGAAGCGGCCGAAGCGCCTATCGTCTTTGCCGACGAAGCGCCTAAGCTGGTAAGCGCCGAACCCACCACCGATGGTTTCCTGCGCTATACAACCAAACACGGCATGACGTTTACGGGCGAACTGACAGGCTACTGTCAGGAAAAGAATACCAACACGATTCTTCACGCTATCGACCAGCTCGTCAAGTTGGGCCTTGTCGGCAACAGCAAATCCACTGCCGACTTCGAATTGACTGTGAAGACGGCTTTCGGCCATGTGTGCGGTCTCACTGGGTTGCAAGGACGCTGGCAGAAAGTGCAGACTCACCCCACCGTCATCTGCGACATCGGCCATAACACCGGCGGATGGCGCTACCTCAGCCGACAGTTGGCTGCCGTAGCATGCCGCCACAAGCACATCGTCTTCGGCATGGTCGGCGATAAAGACATCGCCGGCGTGATGCAGTTGCTCCCCAAAGACGCCACCTATTATTATACTAAAGGCAGCACTAAACGTGCCTTACCCGAAACAGCGCTCAAAGCCATAGGCGAGAAGTTCGGACTGACGGGCAATACCTACCCCACCGTCGAGGAAGCCTACAAAGAAGCAACCCGACAGGCCACACCCGACGACTTCATATTCGTGGGTGGAAGCAATTATATTGTGGCCGACTTCCTCAAAATTATTGCCGAATAAGGGCTGTTTTAAATCTTTAACACCTCTAAGACACATATTTTTCGCCATTTTGTTTGTATAGTGACTTTTTTTTGCTAACTTTGCAGAAAGATAAGATAACTAAAAGCAAAACAATTATGGCGAACACTACAGAAAACGCGAATCTCTGTGGTCTGAAGAGAGAGAACTTTCAGACCACTATCAACGGTAAGAAAACCGATTTATACATCCTGCGTAACCGAAAAGGTTACGAAGTAGCCATCACCAACTACGGCGGCGCCATTTGCGCCATCATGGTGCCCGACAAGCAAGGCAACGTGGCCAACGTCATTCAGGGACACGACAACATCCAGTCGGTCATCAACTCTCCAGAACCCTTCCTCTCCACACTCATCGGACGATACGGCAACCGCATCGCCAAGGGACAGTTCACCCTTAACGGCAAGGAGTATCAGTTGGCCATCAACAACGGCCCTAACGCACTGCACGGCGGTCCTACCGGCTATCATGCACGTGTTTGGGACGCCCGTCAGATGGGTCCCCGTTCGCTGGCGCTCCACCGCGTGTCGTCTTACGGTGAAGAAGGTTTCACGGGCGAGCTCGATGTAACGGTTGAATTCACCTTCACCGACCTCAACGAGCTGGTCATCGAATATTTGGCTACCACCAACAAGAAGACCATCGTCAACCTGACGCACCACGGTTTCTTCTCGCTGGCTGGCACGGCCAACCCCACACCCACCATCGACGACCTCGTTTGCGAAATCAACGCCAACTATTATCTGCCCATCGATGAGACTTGCATCCCCACAGGCGAGATTCGCCTCGTGAATGGCACGCCCTTCGACTTCCGCACACCGAAAGCCGTGGGCAAGGACATCGATGCCAACGACGAACAGATTAAGAACGGCGCCGGCTATGACCACTGCTTCGTGCTCAACAAGCAGGAAGAGGGCGAGCTGAGCTTTGCCGCCAAGATTACCGAACCGAAGAGCGGACGCACCATGGAAGTATTCACCACAGAACCGGGCGTACAGGTTTACACCGACAACTGGGCCGACGGCTACGCTGGTGCCAACGGTGCTACCTTCCCACGCCGCTCGGCCATCTGCTTCGAGTGCCAGCACTTCCCCGATTCACCCAACCATCCTTATTTCCCATCGGTGGTGCTTACGCCCGGACAGCGCTACAAGCAGAAGACAATCTACCGCTTCGGCATCGACGAATAATCTGATTTTCTGATTCTATTTTGTACTGATAAAATGAGCAAGCAACAACAGAATGGAAGCATCATTGCTATTGTGACAATGTTCTTCCTATATGCCATGATTGCGTTTGTCACCAATCTCGGCGCACCCATCGGAGTAATCTGGAAAAATCAGCCTGGCATCGACGGCAACAACATGCTGGGCATGATGGGTAACTTCATGAACTTCTTTGCCTATCTCTTCATGGGCATCCCCGCCGGCAAGATGCTGACCAAGATTGGTTATAAGAAATCGGCACTCATTGGTATCGCCGTAGGCTTCTTCGGCGTGCTGATTCAGTTCTGTTCCAGTTTCCCCACTGGCCTTGTAGGCTTTTTCATCTATCTGCTCGGCGCTTTCGTATCGGGATTCTCTGTTTGTATTCTCAACACCGTGGTCAACCCCATGCTCAACCTGCTGGGTGGCGGCGGTAACCGAGGCAATCAGCTCAACCTTATCGGTGGTACGCTGAACTCACTGACTGGAACGCTAACCCCCATGCTCGTAGGTGCACTCATCGGTACGGTGACGAAGTCTACACAGATGGCCGACGTCAACCTGGTGCTCTACATCGCTATGGCTGTATTCGCACTGGCCTTCTGTATTCTCATATTCATCCCCATTCAGGATCCTGAGCTGGGCAAGGTGACGGCCGAAACAAAGTTCGAACATTCGCCTTGGTCGTTCCGCCACTGCACGCTTGGCGTTATCGCCATCTTCGTCTACGTGGGTGTTGAGGTTGGCATTCCTGGCGCACTCAACTTCTACCTCTCCGACACATCGGAGAAAGGTGCTGGCCTCTTAGAGAATGCTGCCACCATCGGTGGTGCTGTGGCCGCCATGTACTGGCTACTCATGCTCTGTGGTCGTCTGGTATCGGGCTTCATTGCCGGTAAGGTTTCTTCGCGCCAGCTGATGCTTGTCACCACCAGCGTGGCCATGGTGCTCATCCTTGCAGCCATGTTCGTGCCTAAGGAAAACACGGTCACCATGCCACTTTTCAGCATCATGACCTTCTCGTTCACTTCGGCCGTAGTGCCTCTCAGCGCACTGCTCCTTGTGCTCTGCGGTCTCTGCACGTCTATCATGTGGGCCAGCATCTTCAATCTGGCCACCGAAGGACTGGGCAAGTACACCGCTCAGGCATCGGGCATCTTCATGATGATGGTTGTAGGCGGCGGCGTACTGCCCCTCATCCAGGGCTGGTTCTCCAACTTCATGGGCTACATGCCGAGCTACATCGTCTATCTGCTCGCCGTGGCCTACATGTTCTACTACGCCCTGATTGGCTGTAAGAACGTGAACAAGGATATTCCCGTTGACTAATACATTATTTTATTAATAATAAAAACCTTTAGATTATGATGGACATTGAATTTGTAAGAAGTCGCTTCATCAAGCATTTTGATGGCAAGACAGGTAACGTGTATGCATCTCCTGGACGTATCAACCTGATTGGTGAGCACACCGATTATAATGGCGGATACGTTTTCCCAGGAGCAGTAGACAAAGGCGTGATGGCCGAGATGCGTGCCAACGACACAGAAGATACAGTGATGGCCTATGCTATCGACCTGAAAGACCGTGTCGATTTCAAGCTCTCCGACCCCAACGGTCCCCGTGCCTCATGGGCACGCTACATCTACGGCATCGCGCTGGAGATGAAAAAGTTGGGCGTACCCGTCAAGGGCTTTAACATTGCCTTCGCTGGCGATGTGCCCCTCGGTGCCGGTATGTCTTCTTCTGCAGCTATGGAGAGTTGCTTTGCCTTCGGTCTCAACGATATCTTCGGCGACAACAAGGTGTCGCAGTGGGATATGGTGCTCGCCGGACAGGCCACGGAGCATAACTACTGTGGTGTCAACTGCGGCATCATGGACCAGTTTGCCAGCGTTTTCGGCAAGGCAGGCTGTCTCATGCGCCTCGACTGCCGCTCACGCGAGTTCGAATATTTCCCCTTCAAGCCCGATGGCTATCGTCTGGTACTACTCGACTCTGTGGTGAAGCACCAGCTGGCTGGCTCGCCCTACAACGATCGCCGCAACTCTTGCGAGAACGTCGTAAAACACATTGCTGCTAAACATCCCGAGGGCAAGTTCGAGACACTGCGCGACTGCACATGGGAGCAGCTCGATGAGGTTCGTGCCGAAGTGGGCGAAGAGGACTACAAGCGTGCTAAGTTCGTGCTCGGCG
>CAMOTK010000019.1 GCA_946625715.1 uncultured Prevotella sp.
CTATGTGGAGAAGGGCGGCGAAATCATCCCTAAAATCGTGGGCGTCGACCTCGACCAGCGCCCTATTGTCAGTCAGCCCGTAGAGTTCATCAAGCGCTGTCCCGAGTGTGGAACACCCCTCGTGCGCTATGAGGGCGAGGCTGCGTGGTACTGCCCGAACGACGGCGGCTGTCCGCCACAAATCAAGGGCCGCATAGAGCACTTCATAGCCCGTAAAGCCATGAATATCGACTCGCTGGGGCCTGAGACCATCGACGAATATTTTCGCAGGGGGCTCATCAAGAACGTGGCCGACCTCTACGACATCGAGGTGCAGCAAATCAACGGCGACGGCTCGCGTACCAAGTCGGCACAGCGCATCGTCAGCGGCATCGCCCGCTCCAAAGAGGTGCCTTTCGAGCGTGTGGTCTTTGCCCTCGGCATTCGCTTCATTGGCGAGACGTCGGCACGTCTGCTGGCTCGCCATTTCAAGAACATCGACGCCCTCATGCATGCCTCGCTCGACCAGCTGCAAGAGGTAGAAGGCATTGGTCTCGTGATGGCCAAGAGTATCGTGGGCTACTTCCACGACGAGCAGAACCTTCACATTGTCGAGCGACTGCGCGGCTACGGTCTTCAGATGGCCCTTTCCGAGGAACAGACAGCGGCTCAGAGCGACCGCTTGGCCGGACAGTCGGTGGTCATCAGCGGCGTCTTTGCCCACCACAGCCGCGACGAGTACAAGCTGCTCATCGAACAGCATGGGGGCAAGAACGTGGGCAGCATCAGCGGCAAGACCTCATTTATACTTGCGGGCGACAATATGGGCCCGTCGAAGCTCGAGAAAGCCCAAAAACTGGGTATTCGCATTATGACTGAAGACGAGTTTCTGGAACTCTTAAACTCATAAATACACAAATGAACATCATCGTTTCCGAAGAAATCAGAACCGTGTGCCCCGAGTTTGTGGGCGCCGCCGTCGATGCACAAGTTGTGAACACCCCCTATAGTGCTGAACTGTGGGACGAGATACACCGCTGCGAGGAGCACTTCCGGGCCACCCTCACCACCGAGTCGCTCAAAGAGCAAAGCAGCATAGCCGCCACGAGGCGCGTCTACAAGGCTTGTGGCAAAGACCCTTCGCGCTATCGGCCTGCTTCCGAGCAGCTTATCCGCCGTATGCTTCAAGGCAAGGAACTCTATCAGATAGACACACTTGTCGACCTGGTCAACCTTGCGTCGATTGTCTATGGCTACAGCATTGGCGGCTTCGACGCTTCGAAATTTGTGGGCGACACGCTCACGTTGGGCATTGGTCGCGAGGGCGAACCCTACGAAGGCATTGGCCGCGGACAGCTCAACATTGCCGGCCTGCCCGTCTATCGCGATGCGCAGGGTGGGGTGGGCACACCTACCAGCGACAATGAGCGAACGAAGATGACGCTCGACACTACCCACCTCGTGGTGCTCATCAACGGCTACGACGGACAGCGCGACCGCGTCGTTGAGAATGCCCGCTACATCCAGTCGCTCCTGCGCCGCTTTGCTCAGAGCGACGGCGGCACCATAACAGTTTACGGAAGCGAGTAGCGTTTCTTAAAAACGTTGGTTACGTTTCCTAAAAACGTTGGTTACGTTTCTCTAAGACGTAAGTTACGCTTTTCTGAAAGTCAGAAGGGCAGCGGTCCGTCGTTGTAGGACGGGAAGGCCCCGTCGGGTGGCAGGTTGTTGATGTCGTCATCGCCGTTGAGGCGGCTGCCAATGATTTCGCCCTCGTTCGGTGCACGATGTCCAAGGTTGCGGTCTTCGGGATTTTCAAAGCGCGTGAACTCGCCGCGGAAGGTGAGCAGCACGTCGCCCGTGGCACCCTTACGGTGCTTGGCAATGATGATTTGCGCCATGCCGTGCAGGTCGTGGCCGTTCTCGTCCTGATAGATGCGGTAGTATTCGGGGCGGTGTACGAAGAGCACCATATCGGCATCTTGCTCAATGGCACCCGACTCGCGCAGGTCGCTCAGTTGCGGGCGCTTGCCTTCAATGCCTTCGCGTCCCTCGACGCCACGATTCAGCTGCGACAGAGCGATAATGGGTATGTCGAGCTCCTTGGCCAGTCCTTTTAGCGAACGGCTGATGGTAGAAACCTCTTCTTGTCGGCTGGAGAAGCGCATGCCGTTGGCGTTCATCAGCTGCAAGTAGTCAATCATGATGAGCTTGATGCCGTGCTCGCGCACCAGTCGGCGTGCCTTAGTGCGCAGCTCAAAAACGGAGAGGCCGGCGGTGTCGTCGACGTAGAGTGGGGCACCGATAAGACCGTTCAGACGCTTGTCCAGTCGGTCCCATTCGTCGGGTTGCAACTGGCCGTTCTGAATCTTCGGGCCAGGTATCTCACAACAGTTTGATATCAAGCGGTTTACCAGCTGTACGTTCGACATTTCCAACGAGAAGAAAGCCATCGGTATGCGGTAGTCGGCAGCAATGTTCTTGGCCATAGAAAGGGCAAACGACGTCTTACCCATTGCAGGGCGTCCGGCAATGATGATGAGGTCGCTCGCCTGCCAGCCTGCCGTGATGTCGTCGAGCTTGTTGTAGCCCGTGGGCACGCCCGTGAGACCGCTGGTGTTGGCAGCTGCTGCCTGAATGGTCTTCTGTGCGAGCACGATGACGGGGTCAATCTGCGTGTAGTCGCGCTTCATGTTCTTCTGCGAGAGCTCGAACAGTCCGCCTTCGGCGTCCTGCATCAGTTCGTCTACATCGATGGTCTCGTCGAAGGCTTTCGTCTCGATGGTGCTGGCAAATGAGATGAGCTGTCGTGCCAGGAACTTCTGAGCCACGATGCGTGCGTGGTACTCCACGTTGGCACTTGAAGCCACGCGCGAGCTCAGTTCTGCCACATAGGCTGGTCCGCCCACGTCTTCGAGCGTGCCGTTTTTGGCCAGCTGCTGCGTGACGGTCAGCATGTCGACGGGCTTTTCGTCCATGCTCAGGTCGCGAATGGCGGCATAGATTTTCTGGTTGCGCGGTTCGTAGAAGCTCTCGGGATAGAGCATTTCGCACACCACGGGATAGGCATCCTTGTCTATCATGAGTGCGCCCAACACGGCTTTCTCCAAGTCAAGAGCCTGCGGCTGCAGGTGTCCGTAGGTGTTGTCTACCATTTGCGGTTGGCGTCGAGGCCTTCTGTTGGTGTTATTTTGCTGTTCTGGCATAATTGTTCGGGTGTTTGGCCGACAAAGGTAAGAAAAATATTTGAGAAAGCACGCCAAACCCGAAAACTTTTTTGTATCTTTGCAGGCAATTATGGAAGAGACATCATTACTGAATGCACTAAACCCCAGCCAGCGCGAGGCTGTGGAATACTGCGACGGTCCCTCGCTGGTCATTGCAGGCGCTGGTTCGGGCAAAACGCGCGTGCTCACCTACAAGATAGCCTACCTTTTGCAGCGGGGAATGAACCCGTGGCAAGTGTTGGCGCTGACCTTTACGAACAAAGCAGCCCGCGAGATGAAGGACCGCATAGGTCGCCTGGTGGGCGCCGAACAGGCGCGGTCGCTCCAGATGGGCACGTTCCACTCTGTATTCGCACGCATACTGCGCGTAGAGGCTGAGCGGCTGGGGTATAACAGCAACTTCACCATCTACGACCAAACCGACGCACGCTCGCTCGTGAAAACCATTATCAAGGAGATGGGACTCGACGACAAAGTTTATAAGCCCGCTTCGGTGGCCGACCGCATCTCGATGGCTAAGAACCACCTGATACTGCCCGAACAGTATGCCGTAGGTCCCTCGGCCCAAGACGATGCTCGCCAGAAGCGGCCTGCCGTGAAGGACATCTATCTGCGGTATGCCGAACGCTGTCGACAGGCCAATGCTATGGACTTCGACGACCTACTGCTGAAGACCTATGTACTCTTCCAGATGAACGACGACGTGAGGCAAAAGTATGCCCAACGCTTCCAGTATGTGCTCGTCGACGAGTATCAGGACACCAACTTTGCCCAGCAGGCCATTGTCTATCAGTTGGCCAATGAGCACCGTCACGTCTGCGTCGTTGGCGACGATGCCCAGAGCATCTATAGCTTCCGCGGTGCCAATATCGACAATATCCTCGACTTCACCAAGCAGTATGAAGGCGCGCGTATGTTTAAGCTCGAACAGAACTACCGTTCCACACAGCTTATTGTGCAGGCTGCCAACAGCCTTATCCGCAAGAACGAGCGGCAGATACCCAAGGACGTATACAGTCGCAACGACGAGGGCGAACGGCTCACGTTGAAGCCCGCTTACAGCGACCGCGAAGAGGCCATTATTGTGTGCCAGGACATCAAGCGCCTGCGCCGGCAGGAAGGAGCGGCCTACAGCGATTTTGCCATTCTCTACCGCACCAACTCCCAGAGCCGTTCGTTTGAGGAGCAGATGCGCAAAGACGGCATTCCCTATCGCATCTATGGCGGTCTGTCGTTCTATCAGCGTAAGGAAATCAAGGACGTGATAGCCTACTTCCGCCTTGTGGCCAATCCCGACGACGAAGAGGCTTTCAAGCGTATCATCAACTATCCCACACGCGGCATCGGCGGCACAACGCTCGACAAAATTGCTCAGACGGCCACCAGCTACGGTGTCAGCCTTTGGCGTGTCATCAGCGAGCCGGTGCTTTTCCCTTTGAGCGTGAGTAAGGCCACGCTGAACAAGATTGCCGCCTTCAAGACGCTCGTCGAAGGATGGCGCAGCAGGCTCGACACGGAAGATGCCTACCAGCTGGGCCACGCCATCATCATGGAGAGCGGCGTGTCGAAGGATATCTATAGCAGCACCAACCCTGAGGATGTTTCCCGACAGGAAAACCTCGAGGAGTTTGTGGGCGGACTGCAAGACTTCGTAGAGTCGCGACGTGAAGAGGGAATGGGCGACCATGTGGCCCTCAGCGACTTCCTGCAAGAGGTGGCCCTGCTGACCGACCTCGACAGCGAGGGTGGCGACGACGAGGCCAAAGTGACGCTCATGACCATCCACTCGGCCAAGGGACTGGAGTTCCCAACCGTCTTCGTTGTGGGTCTCGAGGAAAACATCTTCCCTTCGCCCATGTCCACCAACTCCCTGCGCGAGCTCGAAGAAGAGCGCCGACTGCTCTATGTTGCTATCACCCGCGCCGAGAAACACTGCATACTGACGTGTGCGCAAAACCGCTTCCGCTACGGCCGCATGGAATACGACACACCCTCGCGCTTCATCAAGGACATCGACCCGAAATTGTTGCGCGTGGTGTCGGAGAAAGACGGCGCCGGCGCCGCATCTTATAAATCCTCGGCAGGCAGCTACGGCGGCAGCAGAAGTCCGTCGTGGATGCAGAATCCACGTCCCGTGGCCACACAATTCAGAGCCGACCCTCAGCCGCGAGCTGTTGCGCCGCGAAGAGAAGCGCCGGCCGTATCGCAAGACAACTCGGCACTGCGCGAAGGCTGCATCATTGAGCATCAGCGCTTCGGCATCGGCACGGTGGTCAGCGTAGAGGGCACGGGCGAGAACATGAAAGCTACCGTAGCCTTCCGCAATACAGGCACCAAGCAGCTGTTGCTGAAATTTGCACGATTTAAGATTGTAGGATAGCATCTTTTTCATCTAAACACTTGCAAGTTTCAGAAAAAATAAGTACTTTTGCAAAAGTAATAAAAAGACCAGAAAAGAAAATGAAAGCTACACCGATAAACAGAGAAATAGTCGACCGTCTGGTGGCCGGCTTAGGCATCACCGATTTTGCCAAAGCCACCATTCGCGAAGTGAAGCAAGTGGCTGCCATGGCCGAAAAAGAGAGTGGGGTGGAGTACATCAAGATGGAGATGGGCATACCCGGTCTGCCTGCAGCGCAAGTGGGCGTCGACGCACAGATTGCGGCACTCAAGGACGGTATTGCTCACAGCTATCCCGACATTCAGGGCTATCCCGAACTGAAGCGTCAGGCTTCGCGCTTCGTCAAGGCTTTTATCGACATCGACATCTCTGCCGAGTGTTGCGTGCCCGTTTGCGGTTCCATGCAGGGCACCTTCGCCTCGTTCCTCACCTGTTCGCAGAGCGACCCGAAGAAGGACACTGTGCTCTTCATCGACCCAGGCTTCCCCGTACAGAAAATGCAGCTCAAGGTGATGGGTGTGAAGTTCGAAACTTTCGACGTCTACGACTTCCGTGGCGAGAAGCTGGGACCGAAGCTCGAGAGCTACTTGAAGAAGGGCAACATCTGTGCCATCGTCTACTCCAATCCTAACAACCCCTCGTGGATTTGTTTCAACGACGAGGAACTGAAGACCATCGGCACGTTGGCCACCAAGTACGACGCGGTGGTGATGGAAGACCTCGCTTACTTTGCTATGGACTTCCGCAAGGACCTCAGCAAGCCGTTCGAAGCCCCCTTCCAGGTGTCGGTGGCCCGCTATACCGACAACTACATGCTGCTCATCAGCGGTTCGAAGGCTTTCAGCTATGCCGGCGAGCGCATCGGCGTGGTGTGCATCAGCGACAAGCTCTTCCACCGCCACTACGACGCCCTCAGCGCACGCTATGAAGGACTGCCCTTCGGATTGGTGTTCTCCACACGCATGCTCTACGCACTCTCGTCGGGTACCAGTCACAGCGCCCAATATGCGCTGGCAGCTCTGCTGAAGGCAGCTGCCGATGGCACCTACAACTTCCGCGACGACATTAAGGTCTACGGCGAACGGGCGCATAAGCTCAAGGAAATATTCCTGCGCCATGGTTTCCATGTTGTCTACGACAAGGATCTCGACCAGCCCATTGCCGACGGTTTCTACTTCACTATCGGCTACGGCCACATGACGAGCGGTGAACTGGCCAAAGAGCTCATGTACTACGGCGTGTCGGCCATCTGTCTCATCACAACCGGCTCGCATCAGGAAGGTCTGCGTGTGTGCACGTCGTTCATCGAAGACCATCAGTATGCACAACTCGACGAGCGTATGGCCATCTTCGAAGAAAACAATCCTAAAAAGTAGCCGCATGACCGAAGTATTCATAGCCGACACCACCCTTAGGGCAGCAGCGGGCGAGGGAATGGACGCCTTCGTGGGCGCTTTCGTCAAAGCCATTCGCGACGCTATAGGGGGCGAACTCAACGCCGACAATATGGGCACGCTCAACAGCGACCAGATTACGCTGCTCGCTTGGGCCACACTGCACGAAGAAGTGATGGACGGTGGCTTCGTACAACTCATCCACAACGGCTACGGGCCCTTCATCTTCAAGAATCCCTTTGCAAAAGCTATTAAGCTATGGGGGCTGCGCGACCTTTCGAAGCTTGTCTACGAGGGGCACACCTTATTTAATAAATATCACGAGGAAATAGAACGCGACTGCACCGATGAGGAGTTTATGGCGCTCTTTGAACGCTATCCGGAGTTTGAAGACCTCGACGACCAGTTTGTAGAAAACGAAGAGGAGTGGACAGCACTCATTGCCCACTACGTCGACGAGCACATCGCGCAATTCGCTACCATCAGATAATGAATAAAGAACAAGAACTGCTACGCAAGAAAAGCCCAGTACAAATCAAGAACCGCAAGGCCTCGTTCGAATACTTCTTCATCGAGGAATATACTGCGGGCATTGTACTCACAGGCACCGAGATAAAGTCAATCCGACTGGGAAAAGCCAGTCTTGTAGATGCTTATTGCGTCATCATCAACGGCGAAATATGGGTGAAAGGCATGAACGTCTCGCCCTATTTCTATGGCTCATACAACAATCACGAACTCAAGCGCGACCGCAAACTGCTGCTCACACGGCGCGAGATTAGCCGACTGGCAAGCGCCACCAAGCAGACGGGCTATACCATCGTGCCGCTGCTCGTCTTCATCGACGACAAAGGACATGCCAAGGTCGACATTGCGCTCTGCAAGGGTAAGAAAGCTTTCGACAAGCGACAGACGCTCAAGGAGAAGGAAGACCGCCGTGAGATGGACAGAGCAATGAAACACTATTAAGTCATGGGACAAATCAAGAACATTATCTTCGACTTCGGCGGCGTCATCATTACGCTCGACCAGCCGCAGGCCATCCGCCGCTTTAAGGAGATTGGACTCTGCGATGCCGAGAAGCATCTCGATGCCTACACGCAAAGCGGCATTTTCGGCGACTTGGAACTGGGCAAGATTAGTGCAGAAACCTTCCGACAGGAACTCAGTAAGCTGGTGGGCAAAGAGCTGTCGCACGACGATTGTCGCTATGCATGGCTCGGCTATAAGGGCGACCTGCCGCAGCGTAACCTCGACGTTCTGCGCAAACTGCGAAGCGAGGGCTATCGTATCATCCTGCTCTCGAACACCAACCCCTACATGATGTCGTGGGCCAACAGCCCTGAGTTCGATGGACAGGGACATGCCATCAGCGACTATGTCGATGCGGCTTACTTGAGCTACGAACTGGGAGTGATGAAGCCCGACACGCAATTCTTCCACCACGTGCTGATGGCAGAGCATATTGCACCGAGCGAAACGCTTTTCGTCGACGATGGCCCGCGCAACGTGGCTGTGGCCAGTCAGATGGGAATCAACACTTACTGCCCTGAAAATGGCATAGATTGGACTAAGACAATTTATCAGTATCTATGAGAAAAATTATTCTTTGCCTGCTACTGCTGGTAGCTTTTGTCAGTGTACAGGCTCAAAAGCGTGAATTCAGAGGCGCATGGATTCAGTGTGTCAACGGACAGTTTCAAGGCCTGTCGACTGCTACTATGCAAAACACGTTGCGCTACCAGCTCGACGAGTTGCAGAAGGATGGCGTCAATGCCATCATCTTTCAGGTGCGCCCCGAATGCGATGCGCTCTATGAGAGCAAGATTGAGCCTTGGAGCCGTTTCCTAACTGGCCAACAAGGACAGGCGCCAAGTCCTTACTGGGATCCACTCCAGTGGATGATTGACGAGTGCCATAAGCGCGGTATGGAATTGCACGCATGGATAAATCCCTATCGCGCCAAAACAAAGGTTACCCACGAGTTGGCTGCCAACCATATAGCTTGCCGCGACCCAAAGCGCGTGTTTGAGTACGACGGCCTGTATATTCTTAATCCCGGAATGCCCGAAAACCGCGACTATATCTGCGAGGTGGTGAAAGATATTGTCAGCCGCTATGATGTCGACGGCCTCCACATGGACGACTATTTCTATCCTTATCCCGCTGCAGGCTGTCGCATTCCAGACGAAACACAGTTTGCTGCCTACAACAACGGCATCAGGGATTTGGGCGACTGGCGTCGCTACAATGTGAGCCTCTTCGTGGAACAGCTCTACAAAGTGGTGCATGAAACCAAGCCTTGGGTCAAGGTGGGTATCTCGCCCTTCGGCATCTACCGTAACAAGAAGAATGCTGCAATTGGCAGCAACACCAATGGCCTGCAGAACTACGACGACCTCTATGCCGACGTGCTCCTCTGGGTGAACAACGGTTGGCTCGACTATTGTGTGCCGCAGCTCTACTGGGAGATTGGACACAAGGCTGCTGACTACGATACGCTCATCAAGTGGTGGAACCAGTATGCCGGCAACCGCCCCTTGTTTATCGGCGAGGATATAGAGCGCACCGTCAAAGCTGCCGACTTGCATAACCCGCGCATCAACCAGATGCCGGCTAAGATGAGTCTCCACAAGCAGTTGCCTAACGTGAAGGGCACTGTGCTCTGGTATGCCAAAGCGGCCGTCGACGATACGGGTAATTACGGCACGATGCTCCGCAAGTCGTATTGGAAGTATCCCGTTTTGCATCCCGATATGTCGTTCATCAGCAAAAAAACACCCGGTAAGGTGAAAAGGATGAAGGCAATGTGGATAGACAACGACTACGTGCTCTTCTGGACAGCACCAAAAGGAAAATCGTGGGAAAACACGGCTGTGAAATATGTGGTTTATCGTTTTGCCAAAGGCGAGAAGGTCAATCTCAACGACCCCGCGAAGATTGTGACCATCACGTCTGATACGTATTATAAGCTGCCTTACGCCACAGGCAAGGAGAAGTACACCTATGTGGTGACCGCGCTCAACCGCCTGCAAAACGAGAGCAAGGCTAAAAAGAAGACGGTGAAACTATGAAGCATCTCTGGCTCGCACTCATGGTGATGACGGTTTTGTGTGCTTGTGGCGGACGTTCACATGGCGATCTCAGCCGCAAACTCGATAGCATTGCCCGTTTGGAAAACAAAGAGCGTCTGCGCCTGCAGGGTATTATGGTCGATGAGGACAATCGCGACCCCTTTGAAATCTTCTTCGACAGCTTGAATGTGCAGCCGTTGCCGCTGACGTGTTCCGATACCTATGTGACCTATACGCCCAACTTCACGCCAATGGCCGATGCGATGCTCGTCTATCTTGGCATCGATGATGTGCACGATGCGCGCGTCATTGCGCTGCCAGAAAATAGTAATGTACGCGTGATGCTCATCTCTGGCAAACCGAGTCAAGAGGGCCCTATTACCATGTGGCTCTACACGCTTGGGCTCGACTATAAGGTGGTCGACCGCCTGCGCCTGCATGTTGCTAAAACGGGTGAGGGCGACGACCAAGCAACCTTCTACATCACCAGCGACTTCACCATCGAATTAGAAAATATCGATAAGATAACCAGGCGCTTCAAACGGGATGTCTACTATATCGATATTGATGGAAAAATTGTTAAAAGCGAAGCAAAAACAAATCAAAACTAATAAATTATCATCAAAACAGATAAAAATCTTACAAATTATTTGTTTGTTAGCAAAGAAATGCTTAACTTTGCAGCCGAATTTTAAAAAGAACAACAATGACAACAAGTAAGAACCTGCTAAACGCCATTATTATTATTCGACTGCGTCAAGTGGTTGGAAGTGATAGGGCGTGCCTGTAAGTCTTATGTTGGTGCAACAGATAAAGCCTTTCTCACTTCCGGTAAGTGTGAAGGGCTTTTTTCTTGCAGAAACAATGCAAAACTAAATATATATATAAAAGTTATGAACGACAAAAGATTGTTTATCTTCGACACAACACTGCGCGACGGCGAACAGGTGCCTGGATGCCAACTGAATACGATTGAGAAAATTCAGGTGGCCAAGGCGCTCGAGCAGTTGGGAGTCGATGTGATTGAAGCAGGATTTCCCGTATCAAGTCCGGGCGACTTCAATTCGGTCATTGAGATTTCAAAGGCCGTCACGTGGCCAACGATTTGTGCGCTGACGCGAGCTGTTGAGCACGACATCGATGTGGCCGCCGAAGCCCTGCAGTATGCAAAGCACAAGCGCATTCACACGGGCATTGGCACCAGCGACTCGCACATCAAGTACAAATTCAACTCCACCCGTGAGGAGATTATTGAACGGGCGGTCAGGGCTGTGAAGTATGCCAAAAAGTATGTTGAAGACGTGGAGTTCTATGCGGAAGATGCCGGACGTACCGACAACGAGTATCTGGCGCGTGTGGTCGAGGCCGTCATCAAGGCAGGTGCTACGGTTGTCAACATTCCCGATACCACGGGCTATTGTCTGCCAGAAGAGTTTGGCGCAAAAATAAAGTATCTCATGGAGCATGTGGAAAACGTAGACAAGGCCATTATCTCTACTCATTGTCACAACGACCTCGGTATGGCTACGGCCAACACGCTGAGCGGTGTGCTCAATGGCGCCCGTCAGGTGGAAGTGACTATCAACGGTATTGGTGAACGTGCCGGCAATACGTCGCTCGAAGAGATTGCGATGATTCTGAAGTGCCACAAGGACATTGATATCTATACAAACATCAACACCACCAAGATTTTCCCTACCAGCCGCATGGTGTCGAGCCTCATGAATATGCCCGTACAACCCAACAAAGCTATTGTGGGGCGCAACGCTTTTGCCCATTCGAGCGGCATTCATCAAGACGGCGTGCTGAAGAATGTGCATACCTACGAGATTATCGACCCAAAGGATGTAGGCATCGACGACAACAGCATTGTGCTTACAGCTCGTTCTGGTCGTGCCGCTTTGAAACATCGCTTGCACGTCAACGGTGTAGACATTTCGGAAGAAAAGCTCGACAAGGTCTACGAGAAGTTCCTGACGCTGGCCGACCAGAAGAAGGAAGTGACCGATGCCGACGTGCTGATGCTGGCTGGTGCCGATATGGCCGACGCTCATGCTGTGAGGCTCGAGTTCCTGCAAGTGACCACCGGTAAGGGCGTCAAGTCGGTGGCTTCTATTGGTCTCGATATCAGCGGCCAGAAGTTCGAGGCTGCTTCGAGCGGCAATGGTCCTGTAGACGCAGCCATTAAGGCACTGAAGAAGATTATTATGAAGCAGATGACGCTGAAGGAGTTTACCATTCAGGCCATCTCGAAAGGCTCCGACGATGTGGGTAAGGTGCACATGCAGGTAGAGTACGACGGAAGTCTCTACTATGGCTTTGGTGCCAATACCGACATCGTGACGGCCTCTGTTGAAGCATATATTGACTGTATCAATAAGTTTAGAGTGAAATGAATACATTATTCGACAAAATCTGGGATAAGCACGTCGTGCAAATTGTCGACGACGGCCCCACGCAGTTGTATATCGACCGCCTCTATTGCCACGAGGTGACGTCGCCACAGGCTTTCGATGGTATGCGGGCACGCGGATTGAAGTGTCTGCGCCCTGACCATATCTATTGTATGCCCGACCACAATACGCCTACGCACGACCAGGACAAGCCCATTGCCGACCCTGTGTCGCGCAAGCAAGTGGACACGCTGGCTAAGAATGCTGCCGACTTCGGACTCACACACTACGGTATGTTGTCGCCCGACAACGGTATTATTCATGTGGTAGGTCCTGAGAAGGGTTTGTCGCTGCCTGGCATGACGATTGTCTGCGGCGACTCGCATACGTCTACACATGGTGCTATGGGCGCCGTAGCTTTCGGTATTGGTACCAGCGAGGTCGAGATGGTGATGGCTTCGCAATGTATATTGCAGCAGAAACCGAAGTCGATGCGTATCAAGATAAACGGCCGGTTGCAGCAGGGTGTGACGGCTAAGGACGTAGCGCTCTATCTGATGTCGCAGCTCACTACAAGTGGTGCTACGGGCTATTTCGTAGAGTATGCCGGCGAGGTGGTTGAGAACCTCTCGATGGAAGGACGACTGACGCTCTGTAACCTCTCGATAGAGATGGGCGCACGTGGTGGTTTTGTGGCACCCGACGAAGTGACGTTTGCCTACCTCAAAGACAAACCTTTCGCGCCGAAAGGTGACGCATGGGACAAGGCTGTGGCTTACTGGCGTACGTTGAAGAGCGGCGATGATGCTGTGTTCGACAAAGAACTCTCCTTCGATGCTGCCGATATAGAACCACGCATCACCTACGGCACCAATCCCGGTATGGGCATTGGTATCACCGAGAGCTTGCCCTCAGAAGGTGATGCCAACTTCAAGAAAGCTCTCGAGTATATGGGCTTCAAGGCTGGTGAACAGCTGTTGGGCAAAGCTATTGACTATGTCTTCTTGGGCGCATGCACCAATGGGCGCATCGAAGACTTCCGCGCTTTTGCCTCTGTGGTGAAAGGCCGTAAGAAGGCCGAAGGAGTTGTTGCTTGGCTGGTGCCTGGTTCATGGGCAGTCGACAAGCAGATTCGCGAAGAAGGACTCGACCGCGTGCTCCTTGAGGCAGGCTTTGAAATACGTCAACCAGGCTGTTCTGCCTGCTTGGCAATGAACGACGACAAAGTGCCTGCTGGCAAATACTGCGTCTCGACCAGCAACCGCAACTTCGAAGGACGTCAGGGTCCTGGGGCACGCACCATTCTTTGTTCGCCCTTAGTGGCTGCTGCCGCTGCAATAACAGGAGTAATCACCGACCCACGCACACTATTATGAAACAGAAATTCAACGTTATCACATCTACCTGCGTGCCTCTGCCTTTAGAGAACGTAGATACCGACCAAATCATACCTGCCCGTTTCCTGAAAGCTACCGACAAGGAAGGCTTTGGCGAAAATCTCTTTCGCGACTGGCGCTACGACAAGAACGGCGACCCCATTAAGGAGTTTGTGCTCAACGACCCTACCTACGGCGGCTGCATTCTCGTTGCCGGAAAGAACTTCGGTAGCGGTTCGTCGCGCGAACATGCTGCATGGGCCATTGCCGGCTATGGCTTTCGTGTGGTCATCAGCTCGTTCTTTGCCGATATCCACAAGAACAACGAACTGAACAACTTCGTTCTGCCCGTGGTAGTGAGCGAAGACTTCCTGCAAGAGCTCTTCGCAACCATCAAGGCCAACCCAAAGATGGAAGTGGAAGTAGACCTTCCGCAGCAAACCGTCACCAACAAAGCTACCGGTCGGCAGGAACATTTCGATATCAACGGCTACAAGAAACATTGTCTCATGAATGGTCTCGACGACATCGACTTCCTGGTGGCCAATAAAGACAAGATAGAACAATGGGAGAAAGAAAACCGATAAGTTCCTTCCGCTATGTGGAGATTATGGACTCCACGCTTCGCGATGGTGAACAGACAAACGGCGTGTCGTTTCTGCCGCACGAGAAGCTCATGATTGCCCGCATGCTGCTGCGCGACTTGAATGTCGACCGCATCGAGGTGGGCTCTGCACGCGTCTCTGATGGTGAGAAAGAGGCGGTGAAAATGATATGCCGATATGCCCGACAAATCGATTGCTTAGATAGGGTTGAGGTATTGGGCTTCGTCGACGGGCACCAATCTGTCGACTGGGTTGTGGATGCAGGCTGTCAGGTTCTCAATCTGTTGGCCAAAGGGTCGCTGAAACATTGTCGCGAGCAGTTGGGCAAGCGTGTTGAAGAGCATGTTGCCGATATCAAAGAGGTGGTAGACTATGCTGCTCAGAAGGGTATCAAGGTGAACCTCTATCTCGAAGATTGGTCGAGTGGCATGAAAGACTCGCCTGCTTATGTATATAAGCTTATGGACATGCTTGTCGACACCCGCATCTGTCGTTTCATGTTGCCCGATACCTTAGGCATCATGAATCCCTTGCAGGTCATTGAGTATTTCCGTAAAATGAAGAAGCGCTATCCCGATGCTAACTTCGACTTCCACGCTCACAACGACTACGACCTGGCCGTGAGCAACACGCTGGCAGCTGTGCTGAGCGGCGCACGTGGCGTACATGTGACGGTCAACGGTTTGGGTGAGCGTTGTGGCAATGCACCGCTTTCGAGCGTGCAAGTCATTTTGAAGGATCAGTTCCACGCAAAGACTAATATCCACGAGAACAAACTGAACGATGTCAGTAGGTTGGTAGAGAGCTACAGCGGTATAGCTATTGCACCTAACCAACCCATCATTGGCGACAATGTGTTTACGCAGGTGGCAGGGGTGCATGCCGATGGCGACAATAAAGCCAATCTCTATTGCAACGAACTGGTGCCCGAGCGTTTCGGCCGCAAGCGCGAATATGCGTTGGGTAAGACCAGCGGTAAGGCAAACATTGCACGCAACCTGCGTGAGTTGGGATTGGAACTGACGCCTGAACAGACGCAGCGTGTGACGAAGCGTATCACGGAGCTGGGCGATCGTAAGGAAGTGGTGACAAAAGACGATTTGCCATTCATCGTTTCCGATGTGCTGAAACACGATGTCAACGAGGAGCGTGTAAAGCTCGTAAGCTACCAAGTATCACTGGCTTACGGATTGAAGCCTCTTGCAAATGTGAAGGTTGAAATCAATGGTCAGCAATACGAAAGTCACTCTTCGGGCGATGGTCAGTACGATGCCTTCGTGAAAGCTCTGCGCAAGATTTATCGCGAGTATCTCGATCGCTCATTCCCGCTGCTGGCCAACTATGCCGTGAGTATTCCACCTGGTGGACGAACCGATGCTTTGGTGCAGACGGTCATCACGTGGCAGAATGGCGATAAGCTGATGCGCACCCGTGGACTTGATGCCGACCAAACGGAAGCAGCCATCAAGGCTACCATTAAGATGCTGAATATGATTGAAAATTGAATCCAGAAAATTGAAATAATATGAAACTAAACATTGCTGTTCTTGCCGGCGACGGCATAGGACCCGAGATTATGAAACAAGGCGTGGCCGTTATGGACGCCATTGCCCAGAAGTTTGGACACGAGTTCTGCTACGAAGAAGCCCTCTGTGGCGCTCATGCTATTGATGAGGTGGGCGACCCTTATCCTGAAAGCACCCACGAAGTGTGCATGCGTGCCGACGCTGTGCTGTTTGCTGCTGTTGGCTCGTTGAAGTACGATAATAACCCCACAGCGAAGATTCGTCCTGAAACGGGGTTGTTAGCTATGCGCAAGAAACTTGGCCTTTTTGCCAACGTACGTCCTGTGGCCACTTTCGACTGCCTGCTGCACAAGTCTCCGCTGAAAGACGAACTGCTTCGCGGGGCCGACTTCGTGGTTAT
>CAMOTK010000020.1 GCA_946625715.1 uncultured Prevotella sp.
CTTTTTTCACTAAAAAACAAAAAGTTTTCGCGTTTGTTTACAAAACACGAAAACTTTTGTGGTTTTATCTATTAAAAGAGGTAATTATTCCCTCTTTCCGAATATGCGAAGCAGATAGAGGAAGAGGTTGATGAAATCGAGATAGAGTGTGAGTGCTCCGAGGAGTGCTATTTTCTGCGCCTGCTCACTGGCATCGGGTGCCTGGAGCATCATTTCCTTGATTTTCTGCGAATCGTAGGCAGTGAGTCCGACGAAGATGGCCACGCCGATGTAGCTGATGACGAGGTCGAACATGGAGTTGCGCAGGAAGATGTTGACCACAGATGCGATGATGATGCCGATGAGGGCCATGAGGAGGATGCGCCCCCACGACGTGAGGTCTTTCTTGGTGAAGTAGCCGTAGGCCGCCATGGCTCCGAATGTGCCTGCCGTGATGAAGAACACGTTGGCGATGCTGGCTGTGGTGTAGATGAGGAACACAGACGAGAGCATGGCGCCGTTGAGCACGGAGTAGAGCACGAAGAGCAGTGTGGCCGTGGTGAGCGACAGTCGGTTGATGGCAGCCGAGAGTCCGATGACGAGTGCGAGCTCGGCAATGATGAGTCCCCACAGGACCACCTGATTGGAGTAGATGAGTGAGAGCAGGCTTGGTGTTGTGGCCACGTAGTATGCTGTGAAGCCCGTGATGACGAGTGCGAGTGCCATCCATGTATATACCTTTCGCATGAGGATGGGGAAAGCCTCCGACATGCTGAGCTGCTGCATGCGTGAGCTGCCAGGCATGCTCATTTCTTCGTAATCGTTGAGATAAGTTCTTTTTTCGTCGTTATACATATTATTAATATATTATATGGTGAATACGGGGCAAAGATAGTGATTTTGTCCGAATAGAGGATATTTTTTTGAGAAGATTAACGCAAAAGATGCTAATGGCGGTATTTTAGCACCTTTGCAAACAATACATACTGAATTAACAGTGTTAATACAGCGTTTTAACATTGTTAAAATACCGAATTAACACTGTTAAAACGCTGTATTGTTCTTTGGGGGGGCACTTCATGGCTTTCGGTTTGCACGCCCGTCAGCGGAAATTGTTGACGAGCGCAATGACGCGGCCGACTTCGTCGTCGGTCATAGCCTGATGGCAGGGAAGACTGAGTTCCCGGGCATGAATCAGGTCGGTGACGGGCAGCGAGAGCGACGCCCACTGAGCGTAGCACTGCTGGCGATGCGGCGGTATGGGATAGTGGATGACGGTGCCTACCCCACCCTCGCTGAGATGCTGCTGCAGGCGGTCGCGCTGCTCGCAGAGCACAGGGAAGATGTGGAAGACGCTCCCCGCCATGTCGGGCATGTGGACCAAGGAGTTTTTTATCTCGGCCTGATAGCGGCGGGCTATCTGTCGGCGACGCTCATTGTCGTGGTCGAGATAGCGCAGCTTAACACGGAGCACGGCAGCCTGCAGTTCGTCGAGACGGCTGTTGCGCCCCACGTAGTCGAAGACGTACTTGCGCGAAGAGCCGTAGTTGGCAATGCTGCGGACGACGTCGGCCAGCCTGTCGTCGTCGGTGGTGACTGCTCCGCCATCGCCCAGTGCGCCGAGGTTTTTGCCGGGATAGAAGCTGTGGGCGGCAGCGTGGCCGAGGGAGCCGGTGTGGTGTAATTGAGAATGGAGAATTGAGAATTGAGAATGGCAGCCGTGGGCCTGGGCGTTGTCTTCGAGCAGGAGCAGACCGCGGCGACGACAGATGTCGGCAATGCGCTCGGTCATGGCGCTGCGACCGTAGAGGTGGACAAGCATCAGGGCACGCGTGCGCGGCGTGATGGCCTGTTCTATCAGACGGTCGTCGATTTCGAGCGTCTCGATATTAGGCTCCACGAGTACAGGCTTCAGGCGATTTTCGGTGACAGAGAGGATGGTGGCTATGTAGGTATTGGCCGGCACGAGCACCTCGTCGCCCTCGTGGAGTACACCTATTATAATATACGCGCGCAAGATGAGGGTCAGGGCATCGAGGCCGTTGGCCACCCCGATGCAGTGGCGCGTGCCAATGTAGCGGGCATATTCCTCTTCGAAAAGGCGGGTCTGTTCGCCCTTCAGATACCAACCGCCGTCGACCACACGGTCGACAGCCTCGTGAATCTCATCGGCATGCATGGCCGTGATGCGTTTCAAAGGCAGATATTCAATCATAACGTCCATTCATAAGTATCACAACAAACAGCACGTCCTCCAAAGCCTTCTTTCTGATAAATCAACGACTCATGCAGATCATTACTATGAGGCATATTTGAAGTGCCCAAGTCAATGTATTTCGCAGTGGCATAGGCATGGTGTATAAGGTAGTCGTAGAGGGCATCGACAGCATGCAGGCGCTTCCCTTCAGGAGAAGCTGAGATATACTGCGAATGGACAACGCCGTAGCTCTTATATATCACTGTGCCTGCCAATAAGTCTCCATCACTGCTGTATGCCTCCCACAACAAGATGTTCTCTGGAAAACGGCTATGCAACAGTTCGATTTCCTGCAAGGTATGCACTGGACGGGCGTTGAATTTCTCAGACAAGTTATCAGACAGTATTTTCCAGAACTCAGAGAAATCATCATTTTGTCTTACCACGATGCCGGTTCGTTTTGCCTTGTTTGCCGCATAACGACGGTCGCGTTTCCATTTCACAGGACTAACAGGAATGATGGTCGAAGACACATCACGCCCGGCCAACTGTGCTTTGCAGACAAGAGACAAAGCATACAAATCCTCTTCCGACGGTACACGATGATAAAACCAGGGAATTGCCTTATACATCACTTTGCAGAAGCCCTCAGCAGAGAGGTAGCTATTCAATTCTCCGAACAACTGACAGACATTAGCCGTTGTGACTTCTGTTGACATTACCAAGCCGCCATAGGACAAGCCCTGATGAGAATAGAGCACATCACCGTGTCTGTTGGCAGGCAGCAAAGCATACAGCTTTCCGGTTTTTTCATTATAGAACATCAATGAATGGTCGGCAAAGCGGTCGGCATGATAGTCCATATAGCCACGGTCAAAGAGGAAAGTACCATTCTTCGACTCAGCCACAAACCGATTCCACTCTCCAGCTCGCTCAGGAGAATATCTTACAATATCAAACATTGACGTATTTCACAAATTCATCATAGTCATAGATATACTCATCCTCGTCGAACAGTTCTGATGCGAGCACCAGACAGACGGCACCGCTGGAGAAGTCTTCGAGCGTGCGCCACACGTTGGTGCCCACATAAAGGCCCTGGTATGGGTGGTTCAGATGGTGTACCTCTTTGCCGCCCCGGCCGTCGTCGAGCGTCACGTCGAACGACCCGCTGACGGCGATGATAATTTCCTCACACGTGCGGTGGGCATGTCCGCCGCGCCGCTCACCCGATGGTATGTCGTAGGTCCAGTAGACGCGTGCAATGTCGAACGGCACGTTCTTCATCTGCTCGGCCACCGTGAGATTGCCGCGCGGGTCTACTATCTTTGGAAGATCTATTATATTAGCATTCATACTATTCATTTAATATAACAACGCAATTTCCGTCCTACAGGATCCACAAACCAACGCTTAGCCAGATAAGATACTACCACAAGCAGTATCAGAGTAAGCGCTATGGCTAATGTCTGCTTTCGCGCTGTTTCTCCATAGCCCAACGACAGCATAATGCTATAAATGACGCGCAATGTGACCATATGCGTAAGGAAAAGTTCAAAGCTGATATTTCCTAACCACTGCATAGACGGATGATGTAATAGTTTGGTCACCATTCCTGAAGCCTTGTCTGTAGAAACATATACCATCAAGAAGAAAGGCAGCACCAACCAAAAAAGTGCCACGCACCTGAACCTTAAAGACATATTCTCATAGACAAAGAATGAACCGACAACCATCATCACCATTGCCAATTCAATCAGGCCAACCGACAATGCAGACATCGTCTGCAGTTTGTTTCTCACCTGTAACCATTGGTCTGAAGCATACAAACGGAAGCATAAGATACCGATGCAGAAGTCTATGACACGTGTAACAGGCGATATATAAAGCACAGCAATGACTTTTTCCAAAGGGACTGACGATGCCAAAAGGAAATACAATCCTACTATCACAAGGCCAAGCAGCAAGAGTTGCCGATGAGACAGCTGCATCAGAAGTCGAAACGCCACTGCAAAGACGAGATAGAAGAAAAGCAAGTCTGACAAGAACCACGACGAGCCGTTAGCTACAAAGAAAAAACTATCATCGGGTATCCAACTCTGCAGTAGAAGAGCGTTAGGCAATAACCTGTACCACTCATAGTAACAGTTGAGCCTGGCATCCAGGACAACCATTACTACGAATGTAAGTAAATGTAGTGGATAAAACTTTGTAAGTTGCCGCTTCACGAAAGCCATTGTCTGGAAGTTTCCATCCAAGACATCCTTTCCGTAGGCATAGGAAAGTATGAATCCACTGAGGATAAAGAAAAATGACACGCCACATTCGCCACCAAAATCGAACACCTTCCCATAGATATGCGAGAAGATGACGAGCATGATGAAAAGGAAGCGAAGTGACTGTACCGATTTTATCATGCTTATTTCTTCATGTAAGGTTCGGTGCCCAGTACTGTCTTGGCCAGACGCTTGGCCTTGTCGCGCAGCGCGGTGGTGTCGTCGCCCACCTCACCATAGCACAGGACCACGCCCATGCGGCGACCTTTGTGGGCATCGGGCTTACCGAAGATGCGCACACGCGTGCGGTCTTCCTTCAGCGCATCGACGAGGTTGAAGTTGAACAGCGAGCGGTCGATGGGCGTAGAAGCATCGCTCGGAGCGAGGATTACAGCCGAAGCGCCGGCGTGCTCCAGATGGATGCCGGCAATAGGCAGACCAAGCACGGCACGCAGATGCAGTTCGAACTCCGAGAGGTTGGTCGTGTGGGCGAGCGTCACCATGCCCGTGTCGTGCGGACGGGGCGACAGTTCCGAGAAGATGACCTCGCCCTGCTTCGTCAGGAAGAACTCCACGCCCCAGATGCCGTAGCCCGTGAGTGCACGCGTCACCTGTTCGGCCATGTGCTGTGCCTGTTTCAGGGCCTCATCGCTAATCTTGTAGGGCTGCCACGACTCACGATAGTCGCCACCCTTCTGCACGTGGCCGATGGGCGGACAGAACAGTGTGGGCCAGCCGTGCTGCTGGGTGATAGTGAGCAGGGTGAACTCCGAGTCGAAGTCGATGAACTCCTCGATAATCACCTCTTTCACGTCGCCACGGCTGCCTTCCATAGCCTCGCGGAAGGCCTGTTCCAGTTCGCCGTCGTTGTGCACATAGCTCTGACCGTGGCCACTGCTCGACATGAGCGGCTTGACCACACAGGGGAAGCCAATCTCGTCGGCAGCCTTCTTGAACTCGTCGAACGTCTTGGCATAGAAGTACTTGGCCGTTCGCAGGCCCAGTTCCTTAGAAGCCAGGTCGCGAATGGCGCGACGGTTCATGGTGAAGTTGACGGCACGTGCCGACGGCACCACCTGGATGCCCTCTTCCTCGAACTTGAACAGGCGCTCGGTGCGGATGGCTTCAATCTCAGGGACGATGATGTCGGGCTTGTGCTTACGCACAGCAGCCTCGAGCGCATCGCCGTCGAGCATTGAAAAGACCTCGCGCTCGTCGGCCACCTGCATGGCAGGGGCATTGTCGTAGCGGTCGCAAGCAATCACATACTGGCCGGCACGCATGGCGGCAATCACAAACTCCTTGCCCAGTTCGCCTGAGCCTAACAATAATATCTTCTTCATAACTTATCGGTTGGCATACATGTTGTCGTAATACTTCTGGTAGTCGCCCGAAGTGACGTTGTCGAGCCACTCCTGGTTGTCGAGATACCAGCGCACGGTCTTTTCTATTCCTTCTTCGAACTGCAGCGAGGGCTCCCAGCCGAGTTCCTTCTGGAGCTTGCTCGAGTCGATGGCATAGCGCAGGTCGTGGCCGGCGCGGTCGGTGACGTAGGTGATGAGGTCGAGGTCTTCGCCTTCCTTGCGTCCCAGCAGGCGGTCGACGGTCTTGATGAGCACCTTGATGATGTCGATGTTCTTCCACTCATTGAAGCCGCCGATGTTGTACGTGTCGGCAATCTTGCCCTTGTGGAAAATCAGGTCGATGGCACGGGCGTGGTCTTCCACGAAGAGCCAGTCGCGCACGTTGAGACCCTGACCGTAGACGGGCAGCGGCTTGCGGTGGCGGATATTGTTGATGAAGAGGGGAATCAGTTTTTCGGGGAACTGGTAGGGGCCGTAGTTGTTGGAACAATTGGTCACAACCACGGGCATACCGTAGGTGTCGTGGAAAGCACGCACGAAGTGGTCGCTCGATGCCTTCGAGGCCGAATAGGGCGAGTGGGGATTGTACTTCGTGGTTTCCAGGAAGAACGTGTCGCCGTAGGCCAAGTGGTGCTCGGAACTGCTGGCGGTGGTGGTAAACGGAGGCTCGATGCCGTCGGGATGACTCAGCTCGAGTGCGCCATAGACCTCGTCGGTAGAGATGTGGTAGAAGCGCTTGCCCTCATACTTCTCGGGCAGGCTCTCCCAGTAGAGCTTGGCAGCCTGCAGGAGCGAGAGTGTGCCCATGACGTTGGTCTGTGCAAAAGTGAAGGGGTCCTTGATAGAGCGGTCCACATGGCTCTCGGCCGCCAGATGTATGATACCGTCTACCTGCTTGTCCTGCATCAGCTTGTAGAACGCGTCGAAGTCGCAGATGTCCATCTTCACAAACTCGTAGTTGGGCTTGTTCTCGATGTCCTTCAAGTTGGCCAGGTTGCCGGCATAGGTCAGCTTGTCGAGATTGATGATGTGATACTCGGGATACTTGTTCACGAACAGGCGCACCACGTGACTTCCAATGAAGCCTGCGCCACCAGTAATTACTATATTTTTCATATTTATGATTGATTTGATTTCTTTTTCATATACTCCATGATAGGAAACGATATCAGTGCAAAGAGCACCGACCTGACGATGGTCTCGCGGATGTTGATTTCATCGTTGAAGAGCACATCTAACAGAATCCATACGAGGAAAAACAGCACGGTGTTGATCAGCAAGGACCTCATGTATTTGAGCCACTTCTCTTTCATTGCGTCAGTCGTTTAATGTTATAACTTCACAATCGGTGAATTTATTGCCTTCGATGGTCAATCTTATCAGTGTCCGCTCCTTATGCCAGCCCTGCTGTCCGGCCGCACCTGGGTTGATGTGCAGCAGACCGAGCGTCTTGTCGTATTTGACCTTCAGGATATGAGAGTGTCCGGCAATGAAGAGTTGGGGCGGATTGGCAAAGAGCGTGCCGCGGATAGAGGGGTCGTAGTTGCCGGGATAGCCGCCGATGTGCTTGATGAGCACGTCGACATCCTCGCACTTGAATCGGTTTTTCTCCGGAAACATCAGGCGCAAGTCGCCACCGTCGCAGTTGCCATAGACGGCCCGCAAGGGCCGGAAGGCCGCCAGACGCTCGGCCACTTCCGTCGACCCGATGTCGCCGGCATGCCATATTTCGTCGCACGGTTCGAAGTAGTGCAGGTACTTATCGTCCCAATAGGCGTGGGTGTCGCTCAGGATACCTATCTTTTTCATTGTGCAGGAGAGGTTTTGAATTGTCGCATATATTTAGCCATCACGCCGGCGGCTATGAGTGCGGCAATGCCGTCGCTGGCCGGCAGCGAAGCCCACACACCGTCGAGCCCGAAGAACAGGGGTAGGACCACGATGAGGGGCACCAGAATGAGCAGCTGGCGCGAGAGTGAGAGGAAAATGCTGATTTTCACTCGGCCAATGCACTGGAAGAAGTTGGTGACCACGGCCTGGAAGCCAATGAGCGGGAACAACAGCATGTTGACACGGATGCCCGTTGCCGACATGCTGATGAGCGTCGGGTCGGTGGTGAAGATGCGGGCCATCTGTGTAGGAACGGCCATGGCCAGCAGCCAACCTACGGTGAGCACGGCTGTAGCCGCCAGGATGGAGAGGTTCAGACAGCGCATCATGCGGCCGTAGTCCTTGGCTCCATAGTTATAGCCTGCTATAGGCTGCATGCCCTGGTTGATGCCCATGACGAACATGAAGAACACCATGCCCATAGAGTTGGCTATCGAATAGGCGCCCACGGCCATGTCGCCGCCATACTTGACGAAGCGGTTGTTCATGAAGATGACCACCAGACAGGAACAGAGGTTCATGAGGAACGGCGAGATGCCGATGGCGATGATGTTCTTCACGAGGGTGCTCTTCAGCCGATAGATGCCCCGGCGCAGATGGAGCAGTTCGTTCTTG
The DNA here is from genome assembly GCA_946625715.1 of uncultured Prevotella sp. Lineage (GTDB taxonomy): Bacteria > Bacteroidota > Bacteroidia > Bacteroidales > Bacteroidaceae > Prevotella. The sequence goes on from CAMOTK010000020.1 coordinate 8,322, forward strand.
TTGCTCAGAATCCACATCTGCCAGCACAGGGCCAGCGTCTGCGAAGTCACCGTGGCCAAGGCGGCACCACGGATGCCCCACTTGAACCACCACACAAAGGCGATGACGAGCACAATGTTGCACGCCACGGTGAAGAGCGTGGCATACATGGCGTGGCGCGGCTTGCCAGCAGCACGCAGCACGGCATTCATGCCGAAGTACATGTGGGTAATCATGTTGCCCAACAGGATGACCTGCATGAAAGCACGGCCATAGGGCAGCGTGACGTCGCTGGCGCCGAAGAAGCGGAGTATGGGGTCGAGGAATACGAGGCAGACCACCATGAAGGCCAGTCCCACGAGCAGGTTGAGCGTCACGGTGTTGCCAAGCAGATGTTCGGCCGTCTGATAGTCCTTTTGGCCAAGTTTCACACTGATGCAGGTAGAAGCACCCACACCGACAGCCGCTCCAAAGGCGGCACTGAGGTTCATGAAGGGGAATGTGATGCCCAGACCGGCAATGGCCTCCGGGCCGACGACCTGCCCAATGACAGAGCGGTCGATAATGTTATACAACGAAGAGGCCGTCATCGCTACGACGGCTGGCAGGGCATACTGCCAAAGGAGTTTGCCCACCGGCTTCGTACCCAGTTCAAGGGTCTTCTGTTTGTTATCCATAATTCTGCCTGCAAAGTTACTAATTTTTTCTGATTTGGCCAACAATTGCGTAATATTTGGCTGTTTGAAATATTATTTGTAATTTTGCACACCGAAAATATGATTCAGATGAAACGACACTTGTGTATCCTCATGATTCTGTTTTTGTTTTCGACAATCCATGGCATTGCCGACAGCAAAGGCACACGCATTCCCTATCCTGGCGGCAAGTGTTTCATCTATCGCTACACACTGAAGGACAAGCAGGGGTCTACCTACAGGCTCACCCACCCCACCCGCTGGCTTTCGCAGAAGGCTGTTGAGCGGCGCAAACGCCAAGGGTTGGCACTCGACACGACCGACTTGCCCGTTTCTCCGAAATACATCAAGCAGTTTGAAAGCCGACAGGCGCAGGTCATCGGCACCAGTCGCTGGCTGAACACCGTGCTGGTGCGCTCGGCCGACACGACACTGCTCAACAGGCTGAGCACGCTGCCCTGCGTAGAGAAGGCCAAGTGCGTCTGGACGGCACCCGACAGCATTGAGCGCGGCCCTGTGAAGACGCTCTATCACGAACATTTCACGCACTTGGACTCCACTGCCAATGAGTACTATGGCGCTGCCAAAGAGCAGATAGAGTCGCTGCGCGGACAACGTCTGCACGACATCGACCTGCGCGGCCAAGGCATGACCATCGCCGTGCTCGACGGCGGTTTCCAGAACGTCGACCGCATACCTTGCTTCCACAATGCCAACATCGCAGGATGGCACGACTTTGTCTTTCCCAACAGTCCCAGCATCTTCCATGAGACCGACCACGGCACTAAGGTGCTCTCTACCATGGCCATGAACAGCCAACAGGTGCTGGTGGGCACGGCGCCTGAAGCCCGCTACTGGCTGCTGCGCTGCGAAGACCAGCAGTCGGAACAGGAAGTGGAAGAAGACTACTGGACCATGGCGGCCGAGTTTGCCGACTCCTTAGGCGCCGACATCGTCAATTCGTCGCTGGGCTACAACGAGTTCGACCATCACCACCACGACCATAAGCTGCAAGAGCTCGACGGCCGGACGGCTTTCATCTCGAGAGCTGCCTCGATGCTGGCGCAGAAAGGCATCATCCTGGTCAACTCGGCCGGCAACTCGGGCATGGGCCCTTGGAAGAAGATCAACTTCCCGGCCGATGCAGTCGACATTCTGTCTGTAGGCGCCATGACCCATGAGCAGAAGAACGCCTCGTTCAGCAGCGTCGGTCCCACGCAAGACGGTCGTGTGAAGCCCGACTTGCTGGCTCAAGGCAGTCCGGCAGCGGTCATCTCGGGCCGAGGCATCGTGACGCGCGACATGGGCACCTCGTTTTCCACGCCCATTGTGGCCGGTCTGGTGGCCTGTCTTTGGCAAGGACTGCGCGATGCAACAGCCCTCGACATCATCCGACTGGTGCGCGAGAGCTGCAACAATTATGCGCAGCCCGACAACATCTATGGCTATGGTGTGCCAAACTTCTGGCGTGCCTATATGGTGGGAAAGCGAATGAGGAATGAGAAATGAGAGATTTGCACTATAGTCTGCTACAGCTGAACCTGATGGTGCGCGACACCATTGAGAGCGAGCTTGCCCAGGAATACTGGGTAGAGACCGAACTGTCGGAATGTAGGGAGTCGCGCGGCCATTGCTACATGGAGCTCATCGAGAAAGACGAGCGTCTGAGCACGCCTGTGGCCCGGGCTTCGGCCAAGTGTTGGGCCTCGAAATGGAGCATGCTGAGCCCTTATTTCGAGCGCACCACCGGTCAGAAGCTGCATGCCGGCATGAAAGTGCTGCTCAAAGTCTATCCGCAGTTTCATGAGGCTTTCGGCTTCTCATGGATTGTCACCGACATCGACCCCACTTATACCATTGGCGACATGGCCCGACGCCGGCAGGAGATTATCCGACAACTGAAGGAGGCGGGCGTCTTCGACCTGCAACGCGAACTGCTGTTGCCCCTGTTTTGCCAGCGCATCGCCGTCGTCTCCAGTCAGACAGCCGCCGGCTACGGCGACTTCTGCAACCAACTGTCTGAGAGCGGCTTTGCCTTTGAAACGCAACTCTTCCCTGCCATCATGCAAGGCGAACAGGTGGAGCAGAGCATCATCGGCGCACTGAACGCCATCTACGACCGTCAGACGGCGTTCGACTGCGTGGTCATCATCCGCGGTGGCGGTGCCACGGCCGACATGTCGGGCTTCGACACGCTGGCCTTGGCCGAGAATGTGGCGCAGTTTCCGCTGCCCATCATCACCGGCATCGGTCACGACCGCGACGAAAGCATCCTCGACATGGTGAGCTTCCAGCGCGTAAAGACGCCTACGGCCGCCGCACAGTTCCTGATAGAAAACCTCGGTGCTACGCTCGACCGCATAGAACGGGCACAAGAGCGCGTGGTGAACTGCATCACCAACCGGCTGAGCACGCTCAACAACCAGCTGACTACCCTGCAAGCCCGCATCCCCTCAGCCGCCATCGCGGCCATCACACGCCACGAAGCCCGGTTGCAGAACCTGAGCTTCCAACTGAAGAGCCTGCCCGAGAAGCAGTTGCAACAACAGCTGCACCGGCTGGAACTGCTCGAACAGCGGGCCAGTCTGCTCGACCCTGCCCTGCTGCTGAAGCGCGGCTACAGCATCACCTTGCTCAACGGCAAGGCCGTGCGCGATGCCAAGCAGCTGAAGAAAGGCGACATCCTTGAAACAAGAATAGAACACGGAACCATCAAATCGGAAGTGATATGAAGGAAGACATCAAATACGAAGAGGCCATTGGCGAACTGGAACAGATCGTCAGGCGCATGGAGAGCGGCGAGCTCGACGTCGATTTGCTCGGCAACCAGCTGAAACGTGCACAGCAACTCATCAAGCTCTGCAAGGACAAACTGACCAAGACAAACGACGAAATCAAGAAAATCCTTGCCGAAAATTAGGCAGTTACAATTATTTTGCGTACTTTTGCGCTATGAAAGTCAACAAAAACAACCAGATAGAATTATGAAGAATTTAGATTGGGGTAGTCTGTCGTTCGGCTATATGCCAACAGACTACAATGTGCGATGCTATTATCGCGACGGAAAATGGGGAGAAATTGAAGTCTGCTCTGACGAGTACATCAAGATGCACATGGCTGCCACCTGCCTGCACTATGGTCAGGAGGCCTTCGAAGGTCTGAAGGCCTATCGTTGCCCCGACGGCAAGGTGCGTCTGTTCCGTGTGAAGGACAATGCCGAGCGTCTGCAGTCTACCTGCCGTGGCATCATGATGCCCGAAGTGCCCACTGAGCTGTTTGTTGAGATGGCCGAGAAGGTGGTACGCCTGAATCAGGAGTGGATTCCCACCTACGAGAGCGGTGCCACGCTCTATCTGCGCCCGCTGCTCATTGGCACCAGTGCCCAGGTAGGCGTTCACCCCGCCAAGGAGTATCTGTTCCTCATCTTCGTCACGCCCGTAGGCCCCTACTTCAAGGGCGGTTTCTCGAGCAATCCCTACGTCATCGTGCGCGACTACGACCGTTCGGCACCCCTCGGCACGGGTAAGTACAAGGTGGGCGGCAACTATGCGGCATCGCTCTTTGCCAACAACCTGGCCCACGAGAAGGGCTACGCCTGCGAGTTCTACCTCGACGCCAAGGAGAAGAAGTACATCGACGAGTGTGGCGCAGCCAACTTCTTCGGCATCAAGGACAACACCTACGTGACGCCGAAGTCGACCTCTATCCTGCCCTCTATCACCAACCGCTCGCTCATGCAGGTGGCCGAAGACCTTGGCATGAAGGTCGAGCGCCGTCCTATTCCCGAAGAAGAACTGTCGACGTTCGAGGAAGCAGGCGCCTGCGGCACAGCAGCCGTCATCTCGCCCATCAGCTACATCGACGACCTCGAGACTGGCAAGCGCTATGAATTCGGCGCACAGCCTGGTCCGCAGTCGAAGAAGCTCTACGACACGCTCCGTGGCATCCAGTATGGCACGATTGAAGACAAACATGGTTGGACAACAGTAGTCATTGAGTAAATACTATGGGAACAAATCAAGATTACAAAAACCGCGCCCTTCAGAACCTGACGGGCAACTGGGGCTCAGCAGCCATCGTAACGCTGGTATTCTTCCTGCTTTACAGCGGTATCAGCAATTTGATATCAACGTTCTTAGGCACGACCGAAGGCTTAGTCTTCAACATCGTATGGGTTTTATGCCTGATGCCATTGAGTTGGGGCTACGTGATAGAGTTCTTAGACTTCACGCGTGGTCAGCAGTTGAGCTGCGGCAAGCTGTTCGACGGTTTCAAGAACGGTCAATGGGGCCGCATATTCACCACGTCCCTACTGGTAGTCATATACACCACCTTGTGGACGTTGCTATTCATCATTCCCGGCATCATCAAGAGCTTTTCCTATGCCATGACTTCGTTTGTGCTGAAGGACCATCCCGAGATGAGCAACAATGCCGCCATCGAAGAGAGCATGCGCCTGATGCAGGGCAACAAGATGCGACTTTTCTGGCTGTTGCTGAGCTTCATCGGCTGGGCCATACTCGCCGTCCTGACACTCGGCATCGGTTTCCTGTTGTTATATCCGTATATGGAGACGACATTGGCCCACTTCTACGAAGACTTAAAAGCAGAAAGAGGTGAGTAAAGGCAAACTGGCAAAGTTCGCCGACATGGCGACCTACGAAAACGTCTTCCAATACCCGTACAGGGCGTTGGAAGATGTTTCTTTTCCTATACAAGGCCACTGGCACGAGCAGTATTTCCACAACCAGAACCCCATTGTGCTGGAGCTGGGCTGCGGCAAGGGCGAGTACACGGTGGGGCTGGCCAAGATGTTTCCCGACGTCAACTTCATCGGCGTCGACATCAAGGGCGCACGCATGTGGACCGGTGCCACGCAGGCTTTGCAGGAAGGACTGAAGAACGTGGCCTTCCTGCGCACCAACATCGAGATTATCGACCGCTTCTTTGCCCCCGGCGAGGTGAGCGAGATATGGCTCACGTTCAGCGACCCGCAGATGAAGAACCCGCGCAAGCGCCTCACGAGCACGTGGTTTCTCAACCGCTACCGCCACTTCCTCAGCGACGGCGGCTTCGTGCACGTGAAGACCGACTCCAACTTCCTCTTCACCTACACCACACTGCTGGTAGAGAAGAACCGTCTGCCCGTGCTGGTGAAGACCACCGACCTCTACGCCACCGCCAGCAAAGACTCTATTGCGGCCAGCATCCAGACCTACTACGAAGGGATGTGGATGTCGCGTGGCATCAGCATCAAGTATCTGAAATTCTGTCTGCCCCACGACGGCGAGCTCGAGGAGCCCGACGTTGAGATTGAACTCGACGACTACCGCTCCTACCATCGCTCGAAGCGCAGCAGCAAAGACACAGCTAAATAATCATTCTAACACACCTATTATATTATTATGAAAAAGAATTTGCGTTACATCCTTCTTGCAGCATTTGCTTGCTGCCTGACCACTGCTTTTGCAGACGCTGTAGACACCAACTACGAGAAAGACAACACGTTCTACGGCACGACACCGTATATCGAACTGGCCAACATGCCCGACCTGGGTGCCTGCATGCCGGCCCATCCCGCCTTCGACAGCCCCGAGTTTGCCAACGACATCGTGCGCTACTGCTGGGGTAAGCAGCAGCGCGAGGACGCTGCCCGCGTGGAAGAGGCCATTGCCGACGCCGAGTGGGACGACCTGGAGAAGGTGTATGCCAACTGGAAAGAGGCTTTCGGACTGACCGTCAGCAAGGAGGCTACTCCGAAAATCTATGCCCTGCTGAACAAGACCCTGCGCACCACCGACCCCACCCGTCGTGCCGTGAAGGCCAAGTACAGTCGTCAGCGCCCCTTCGAGCGTTTCAACGACACCATGCCGTCGCACGAAGAAGACGAACTGCGCGGTGAGGGTAGCTATCCCTCTGGCCACACCCTGCGCGGCTGGACCATCACCCTGATTCTGGCACAGATTGCCCCCACCCGTGCAGCCGAAATCTACAAGCGTGGCATGGACTACGGTTACAGCCGCGTCATTGTGGGTGCCCACTGGCAGAGCGACGTCGACAACAGCCGCATGGCTGCCAGCCTGCTGTTCAGTGTGCTGCAGACCAACGCCGACTTCCAGAACGACATGAAGCTGGCTCAGCAGGAGTATCAGGAGAAGACCGCCACACGCGTACGTCCCCTGAGCGCCGCCAACAAGAGCACTAACGCCCAAGTCTACGCCATCGACGGACGTCCCGTCGATGGCCAGACCCACGGCATCGTCGTCAGCGACGGACAAAAGTACATTCAGTAAGCACCGCCCATGACCCTGTATCCTAAACTCATTATGGACGCGCTGGCCACTGTGACGTATGCCGGCACGAAGAAAAATCTGGTGGAGAGCGGCATGGTGGCCGACCAACCCGCCATAGACGCTATTAATAATAAGGTGACGGTGGTGCTGGAGTTCCCGCGCGACACCGACCCTTTCCTCAAGTCGACCGTCAAGGCGGCCGAAGCTGCCATCCACTACCATTGCGGCAAGGACATTGTGGTGGAAATCAAGACCGAGTTCAAGCAGAAGCCGCGCCCCGAAGCAGACCAGCTGCTGCCCGGCGTGAAGAACATCGTGGCCGTGAGCAGCGGCAAGGGCGGCGTGGGCAAGTCGACCGTTGCAGCCAACCTGGCCATTGCCCTGGCCCGCTTAGGCTACAAAGTGGGACTGCTCGACACCGACATCTTCGGTCCCTCGGTGCCCAAGATGTTCCATTGTGAAGATGCCCGCCCCTACGCCGTCAAGGTCGACGGACGCGACCTCATCGAGCCCGTGGAGCAATATGGCGTGAAGCTGCTCAGCATCGGCTTCTTCGTCAACCCCGACACGGCCACACTCTGGCGCGGCGGCATGGCCACCAGCGCCCTGAAACAGCTCATTGCCGATGCCGACTGGGGCGAGCTCGACTACTTTATCCTCGACACCCCGCCGGGCACCAGCGACATCCACCTGACGCTCTTGCAGACGCTGGCCATCACTGGCGCCATCATCGTCTCCACGCCGCAGCAAGTGGCACTGGCCGACGCGCGCAAGGGCATCGACATGTACCGCAACGAGAAGGTGAACGTGCCCATTCTCGGACTGATAGAGAACATGGCGTGGTTCACGCCTGCCGAACTCCCAGAGAACCGCTACTACATCTTCGGCCGCGAAGGCTGCAAGCAGTTGGCCGAAGAGA
>CAMOTK010000021.1 GCA_946625715.1 uncultured Prevotella sp.
TACGATAGACAACACGTTTATTTGTAGTTGGTAGCCCCGTCGGCTTCGCCGTGCAGGGCTTCCTGGAACGTGTCCCAGTTTTGGAATCCGGCCAGCATCGAGAGCCGGTCGAGGGTCTTGCGGTTCGGCTTCTGCAGCAGTTCCTTCTCCACGGCTTCCATCAGCTTTTTCAGTGCCAAGCGTTTCTTTTCCATACCACGTTTTTGTTTTTGCGATTATCGCTCGTCGACGAGTTTATAGTTGGCGTATTTCTCCTTGGGGAAGGTGAAGATGTCGTCGTCGATGCCGCCGGCCTTGAAGTCGCTGAAGTAGATGTTGGCCCAGAAGAACAGCACTTTGATGCGCAGGCGCTTGGGCTTGTAGGAGCCCGGCTCCAGATAAATCTGTATGTGCTTCATGCTGCCCTTGGCGTTGGGCTTAGCTTTCAGGGTGATGATGAGGTCGTTCTTCTGGCGGGCTATCGAGTAGTTGAAGTCCTCGGGATAGAGCTTGAACTTCTGCAGCAGTTTGTCCTTCTTGTTGACCTTCGGGTCGTGTATCTCGACGATGTCCTTACCCTTCTTCAGGATGTACTTGATGTCGCCGTTGTCCCAGATGATGCTGTTCTCGGTGATGCACTTGCTCTTGTTGCCCTTATACCAGCCCGTGCCTTCCTCGGAGTGGATTTTGAGGATGCTGATGCGATAGTGGAACGATGCGCCCTCGGGGCCGTAAATCATGTTGTAGGCCTTGTCGAAAATGTGGCGTGCCTGCTTGGCGTTGGGCGTCTCTTCGGCGCCGGCGGTACCAATGCCGATGAGCATCAGTACGCAAACTAAAAGATACTTGAAAGTTTTCATGCCGCAAAAGTACAAAAAATCAGCGAACTACATGTATGCGTGTGCAATAATTAGGATAATTCAACATTTTTTTATCTGTTGGGCGTGTCCCAAACGTAGGTGTCGGTGCAGAGAACCTTGGCCGCAAGCTTGTCGACAGAAAAGATGAAGTCGCCGGCTTCGAGCGTCCAGCGACCTTGATAGTCGACGAAAGCCAGGTCGGCGGCAGGCAGACGGAAGCTGACGGTGCGTGTCTGGCCAGGCTGCAGCGCTATCTTCTCGAAGGCTCGCAGACGGCGGCAGTCGGGCACCATCGAGGCCACGAGGTCGCTGGAGAAGAGCAGTACGCTCTCCTTGCCGGCGCGCTGGCCGCTGTTGGTGACGTCGACGGTGATGGTGAGCACGTCGTCTTTAGTGAACTGCTCGGGCACAACTTTCAGGTTGCTGTAGGCAAAGGTGGTGTAGCTCAGACCCTCGCCGAAGCCCCATTGCTGGGTGATGCGGGCGTTGTAGTCGTAGGCGCCTTCCATCGTGCCCGACACCTCGCTGCGCTTGAAGTCGTAGTTGGCCAGCGAGTTGATTTCGCTGGGATAGGTGTAGGGCAGTCGGCCCGAGAAGTTGCTGCGGCCAGAGAGCAGCTGGGCCAGCGCGTCGCCGCCATAGTTGCCGGGCAGCATGATGTGCACCACGGCGCGTGCCAGTGGCTCGATGTCGCTGATGAGGCGCGGCCGTCCCTCGTTGAGCACCAGCACGATGGGCTTGCCCGTGGCGGCGAGTGCTTTCACGAGCTGGCGCTGGTTGGCCGAGAGGTTCAGGTCGGTCAGGTTGCCTGGCGTTTCGGTATAGGAGTTCTCGCCGATGCAGGCCACGATGACGTCGGCGTCGGCGGCCGCGCGTACGGCCGCATCGATGTCGGGCGTGTTCTCTTCCCAGTACTTCCCTTTCTCATTGTAAGTGACGCCCTGACAGAGCGTGACGTTCTGCTGGCCAAACTCCTGGCAGAGGGCTTCATAGATGGTGTTGTACTGGCTGGCAAACTCGTCGGTGCGGTGGCCCTGCCACGTGTAGCTCCAGCCGCCGTCGAGACAGCGCATCTGGTTGGCGTTGGGCCCTGTGAGCAGAATCTTCTGTCCGTGAGCCAAGGGTAGCAGACCGCCCGTGTTCTTCAGCAGCACCATGCTCTCTGTGGCGGCGTCGAGGGCCAGACGGGCAAACTCCTTGCCGCCAAACTTAGGATAGTCGCTCAGTTGCTGCGTGGGGTGGCGGAAGAGGTCGAGTCGTGCCTTCATGCGCAGGATGCGGCCAACGGCATCGTCGATGCGGCTCATCGGTATGAGGCCTTCCTCCACCAGTTGCTTCAGCAGCACGCAGGCGTCGGGCTTGTAGGGTTCCATAATCATGTCGATGCCCGCATTGACGGCTATGCGCAGGGCGTCCTTCTTGTCGCGAGCCACGCGCTCACGGGTATAGAGGTTGTTCACGTCGGCCCAGTCGGTGACGAGCACGCCGTCCCAGCCCGTCTGCTCTTTGAGCCACGTGGTGAGCAGTTCGTGGTTGGCATGCACGGGCAGACCGTTGACCGAGGCCGAGTTGACCATCACCGAGAGCGCACCGGCCCTGACGCCTTGCAGGAACGGCTCGAAGAATTTTTCGCGCAGCTGGGCAGGCGCAATGTAGGCCGGTGTGCGGTCTTTGCCCGACCAAGGCACGCTGTAGCCCATGTAGTGTTTCAGACAGGCAGCAATGTGGTGCTGGTCGATGTGGTTGGGCGTTTCCCCCTGGAAACCCTGCACCTGTGCACGCGCCATTACGGCGTTGACCAACACATCCTCGCCAAAGTCTTCCCAGATGCGCGGCCAGCGCGGGTCGCGTCCCAGTTCAACGGTGGGGTTGAACGTCCAAGGAATGCTTACGGCGCGCGTTTCATAGGCCGTGGCCTCGGCGGCTTGTCGGGCCAGTTCGCGATTGAACGTGGCTCCGAGGTTGATGGGTTGTGGGAAGAGCGTGCCGCCCTGCGTGTAGGTAGAACCGTGGTTCTGGTCGAGGCCGAAGAGGCAGGGCACGCCGATGTGCTTCAGCGACAGGCGCTGGATGTCGCCGATGATTTCTTCCCATTGCGGGGCAGTGGGTGCACAGGTGTTGGGTGCATTGAGTATGGAGCCAATCTTATACTTGCTAAACAGCGTGTCGGCTTTTGCGGCATCGATGTGGAACACACCTTTGGCATCGTTGGCGCCGAAGAGGTCGACTACCAGCTGCACCATCTGGCCCACTTTCTCGTCGAGCGTCAGCCGGTGGAGCGTCTGTTCCACTTGTTGTTCCAACGAAGCGTCGGCCGTCTGTGCAGTGGCAGGACAGAGGCTGAGAGCCGCAAGGGCTATTGAAATGGGTTGGCGTTTAGTCATTGTTTCTGATGTTTTTGTTTATGTTCGTATTAAAGAAAAGTGCACCAGGGGTGAGGTGGTGCACTTTTCTGTGTTTTTTAGTAGTTAGCTTAAGGAACATTGGTTGGATTTAGGTTTTGCAAAGATAGTGCTTTTTTCTTTTAGCACAAAATCTTTTCCAACATTTTTTGCAAGAAGTATGCAAAAATCATGCTGTTGTCGCACACACTTTCTAAAGCTTGTAAGTGAGCTGGGCGTCTAAGTCGATTTGATGGTTGCTACTGATGGCCTGCAGACCGCTACCAATGGTGGAGCGGTCGAGATAGTGGGTGCCGGCACACTTGGCCGTGAGCCTCAGACGACTGCCAAGACGGCACGAAGCCGACAGCGCCCAGCGCAGGCCTTCGCCGTAGAACATGGGGAAGGAGAAAGCATAGCGCATGCCGCGCTCGTAGCCGTAGACGCGACTGTCGTAGTCGGTGGTGTGGAAGTAGGCTGCCGAGACGTCGACGTCAAACAGTTTCTTCTGCCAGCGTGCCTGCTGGGTGAGCATCCATCCGTGGCTGTGGTCGGTGGTTTGGCAGAGGGTGGCGTCAAGCTTTGTGCGCAGTGTCCAAGCGCCGCTTGTCAGGGTGGCGTTGAGGCGCATGCGGTGCTCGGTGCGGTTGTAGAGTCCCTGCTTGTCGGCTCGGTCGCGCTGGCGGATGTGCAGTCGGTAGCGGGCGTCGAGCGTGAACCGGCGGTGTTGCCATGAGGCTTGCAGCAGGTGGTCGAAGGCATACGACGACCGAGAAGCAAGGTAGCGCGCCCAAGGGAAGTAGGCCACGTCGGCATAGGCCAGCAACGTGAACTGGCGGTTGGGTCGCCACTGGGTACCGATGTAGAGGCCGCTCTCGTTCTGCACGCTGCTGCCCTCGCTGAAGCTCTTGGCGTGCAGGGCGTAGTAGTGGTAGGAGAAGAAGCGTTGCAAGGCCATGAGCGACCATTCCGACGAGAGTTTCCATGCCAGCAGGTTGCTCGTGGCCAGCGCCTTGCACTGGCCGGTGGCTGTCTCGCCCTTGATGCTCAGGCGTGGCGAGGTGTAGCTGTAGTGGGCCGAGGCGTTCCAGAACTGCTGTCCCTGCGGGTAGTAGCGCCGATAGCGCTGCGACGTGTTGGGTTGCAGTGGCTTGCTGAAACGGTTGTAGACGGCCGTCATGCCGAGTTGCCATCGGCCCGACTTCCAGTTCACATTCACTCCACCCAACAATTCGCTTGCATTGTCCTTGCGCTGCAGTTCGCTCTCGGTGCGATGGTAGCCGCTGGTCAGTCGGGTGGCAATGGCGCCCTCGTCGTTGAGTGTGGCATCGATGGTGCGCCACGACAAGAAAGGCGTCAGCTCCCAGTGGGCGCCAAGGGCAATGGTGGCACCTGCGCCCTGCAGGTAGTTGCCCATCATGGTCGACGAGTGGGCGCTGAGCTGCTGGCCCGTGCGGCCTAAACTGCCGATGACGGTTGTCTTGCCCAGCGAAAAGTTGCTGTTCATGACCAGCCCCATGCCGAAACTGGCCCGATAGCGTCCTGCCACGAGATTGCGCAGAGCACCCTTGCGGCGCAGTTGAAAGAAAAAGGTGTAGTAGTCGTAGCCCCACTTATTGCGGTTGGCAAAGAAAGGCTCGCTGGCATCCTGTGCGCCGATGAGGCCCGCCTTCAGGTGCTGACCGTTGCTGAGCGTGTAGCGCAGTGAGTGGCGGAAGGGGTAGCCCAGATAGCCTTTCTCGTCGCCCTTGCGTTGGTAGAAGGGCACGCGGGCAGTGGCCGTAAGTTCGTGGTGGGCGTGGCTCAGCAATTGGCCTACCGACGGTTGCGGCGGCTGGGCGGCAATGGTGTCGATGGTGATAAACTCACAGAGTAGTTGGCGGTCGGCGGGAGTCAGCGTCCTCAGCATCATCAACTCGCCCAGTGAGCGCACGGGGGCATAGCGGTCGAGATACTCCACCAGTTCGTCGAGCTGCTGTTCGTCGAGGAAAGGCAGCTGCGCCAGTTCCTCGTAAGAGGTGTGGTTGAGGTCGATGGGGTGGGCATGCAGGTCGTAGAGCAAGTCGCTCAGTGCTTGCATATCGTCGCTGTCGGCATCGTCGGCGTCATAGCGCGTCTCCAGATAGTGTTGCCAGACGTCGGTGTCCTGTGCGTGCAAAAACACGAAAGGTGTGAGGGACAGTAGCAGACAGAGAAGTGTTTTCATGAGCTATCGTGGTAGGGCTTCGAGCAGCAGCTCCACCAGTCGGGGCAGGGCGTACTGGTCGATGTCGGCTTCGGGTATCCAGATATAGTTGTCGGGTAGGGTGGGGCGTTCGACAGGTTCCCACAGATAGAAATCGCAGAGCAGCCGGCGGTGGGTGAGCTGATGTTTGACACCGCGGCGGATGAGGATTGGTTGTGGGTTCTTGGCTGTTGGCTCTTGGCTGTCGTCGACGAGCAGCGGCTCCCATAGTCCTTGCCAGATGTCGCCGGCAGGGCGCCGGCGGATGGCTGTCTGCCCCTTGTGGCGCACGTAGATGTAGGTCAGGTGGCGTGTCTGCACCTTCAGCGTCTTCAGTTTTACGGGCAACTGGTCTACAAACTGTTCTTGGAGTGCCACACACGATGCCTGCAGGGGACAGCACTCGCAGACCGGACGATGGGGCGTGCACTGCGTGGCTCCGAAGTCCATGATGGCTTGGTTGTAGGCCGACGCCTGGGGCGGGGGAAGCAGTTCTTGTGCCAAGGCTGCAAACTCGTGCTTGCCCTCGGTGGTGTTGATGGGGGTGTGAATGCCGAAGTGGCGCGCAAGCACCCGATAGACATTGCCGTCGACCACAGCCGCGGGCAGTCCGAAGGCAATGCTCCCAATGGCGGCTGCCGTATAGTCGCCCACGCCCTTCAGCTGGCGCAGTCCTTCAATGGTGTTGGGGAAGGCCCCAAGGGCCGTTATCTGACGGGCGGCGTGGTGCAGGTTGCGTGCCCTGCTGTAGTAGCCCAGCCCTTGCCACATGCGCAGCACCTCGTCTTCGGAAGCGGCTGCCAGCGCCTCGACGGTAGGCCACTGCTTCATGAAGCGTTCCCAGTAGTCCCATCCCTGTTTCACCTGCGTCTGTTGCAAGATAATCTCGCTCAGCCAGATGGCGTAAGGGTCGGCGGTGCGCCGCCAAGGCAGGTCGCGCCCGTTCTGTTCGAACCATCGGAGCAGTGTGGTTGTGAAGTAGCTGTATTCCTTCTGCATAATGCGTAAATCGTTCGACAAAAGTAATATTTTTTTTTGAAAAGTTTGCATAGATGGAAAAAAGTTTGTTATTTTGCAAGCTAAAGAAACCAATTTTAGGAAAATATAAACAAAAATGAAGAAATACTTTTTGTCGCTCGTCGTCCTCTTCCTGTCGCTGCCCACGATGGCACAAATGAGCGGGGGTGGACTGATTCTCACTACCGAAAACGTGTATTACGGCTTTCGCCTCGGTGCCGCCTTCTCTGCCATCAGAGGCAATGGTTCGCATGCCAAGAATCTAAAGCCGGGCTTCACAATGGGTGGCGTTGTTGGCGTGAGGGTCAACGACCAGACGCCCTTGTTTCTGGAGAGTGGTGTCTACTATGCACAGCGGGGTGGTCGCGGCGAAGACTACAAGTGCAGCCTGCACTATTTGGAGGTTCCGCTGCTCATCAAGTACGGCATAGAGACGGCAAGCGACGTCTCGGTGCTGCCTTTCCTGGGGCCGGCCATCTCTTTCGGACTCTCCGGACATATCAAGGAGACGGGACTGCCCGGAGGAACGGCCTTTGGCGATAACCGCTTCAACCGCTTCGACATCGGTGTGAAGCTTGGCTCCGGTATCGAGTACAATATGCTTTATGCTGAGGTTGGCTTCCAGTTTGGTGTGGTCAACGTCTACAACAATCCGAAGGGGGCCATTGATGAGTATTCAGCTTACGTCAACAGTCTCTTTATCAACGTGGGTATCAACTTCTGATATCCACGTTTTTTCTTTTCCCCAATCATCTTTCTTTAGCGCGTCAGCGAGAACTTCAGCGAGAGGCCGAAGTCCTGCGTCGTTGTGGGATAGCTGCTGCTCGAGAGCAGAGGCGTGTTGGTCTGGCGGTCGTAGTAGGCCGAGAGGGTGAGGAAGCGCGACACGGTGTAGTCGGCCATGAACGAAATCTTCAGTGCCGAGTTGCCGCTGCTGGCCGACGACACGCCTGTGGCAATGTCGCGCGTGATGGCAGCCTGACGGCGGAACGATATGTCGGCGCGCAGGTTCAGGTCGTGGTTCACACCACTGCTTCTCTGTGTCTGCGTGGTCTTCTTCTGCTCTTCCTGCTGGTTCTTCCTGCCCTTCGACTTCACCTTGCGATGACTGAGGCCAGAGCCGAAGAGGTTGAAGTTGCTGATTTTATAGCCCACGCCAATCACCCAGTCCTTTGAGATGCTCTCGTTGATTTGCACACTGGTCATGGAGAGCACCATGTTGCGCGTGGTCCTGTACTCGGCCTTGGCTGTGAGTCCCGACTGGAAGCTGACGTCGACGCCCAGCAGGGGCGAGAACTGCTCGTTGATGCTCACGGTAGAGATGTTGTAGCGCGACGAGGGGATGAGTGTGGTGCCGTCGGTGCCGGTGATGAAGCCCAGGTCGCCCATGTGCTCGCGCCAAGAACTGTATGAAGCATAGGAGTTGACGGCGTAGACTGACTTATAGGCGTGGTTGATGTTGAACGACTTGAAGTGTTCGCGGAACCAGTTGAGCTTCGACAGCCCCGTATAGCGTACCGACCAGTTGGGCAGCAGGCGGGTGAGGGCGGGGAAGATGTCGAGCGAATTGCTGCCGCCAAGGGTGTAGGTCTGCAGGAAGGCAGGGATGAGCACGTCGCCACTGTAGGCGTTGACCTCGCTGCCGGCAGGATATTGGGCCTCGACGCGGGCCTTTACCTCACCGATACGTTCACGGAAGCGGTCGAACGAGGCCGAGTGGTAGCCGTTGGAAGCATTGCCCATGCCCTCGAAAGCGCTCTTGATGGAGATGGTGGTCATGTTGAACGAACCGCTATACGTGGTGGGCGACCCTTCGTACATGAACTGTATGCTCTTGACGCGGCTCTGTGTGCGAACGGCCGAGAGGTCAATCTTCAGGTCGCGCACTGGCTCTAAGATGGCACGCAAATTCAGGTCCTCGGAAGACGAGATAGTGGCTGCCGTGGGCACGTTCTCGTTGCGCATAAGCCAGTCGTTCTCGAGGGCTTTGTCGATATAGCTGTCGCCCGCCAGGCCAAAGGCAAAGTCGAGACCCGGGGCGAGCACGCTTCCCGTGCGCTGGCCGAAGGCATCGCCGATGTTGGGGGTGAAGCCGGGCAGCGTCATTGAATTCTGGTTGCGGTAGGACATGTTGACCGAGCGCAGCATCATGAGGAAGCGGGCAGCCGACTGGGCCGGCTTGTACCACCACTGGTTTTCAAGCGGCTCCTTGGCTCTGACGGAGAGCTTCAGGGCGATGCTGTCGCCGGTGGGCTTGATGAGAATCTTGTTGTCGTCGAGAATCTTGTACTTCACATTGTAGGTCTTGCCTTCCTTGGTCTTGGCCGTGACGACGATGCGCTTGGTCTTCTTGCCGTGCTGCACGGTCAGCGTGGTGTCGGGCAGCAGCGTGATTTCCTTCTGGAACGTGTTCTTGTTCTTGGGCAGTTCCTTCTGCTCCTTGGCGTCGTCCTTAGCGGCTTTGCCCGGTGTGGGCTTCTTCACGGTGGCCCTATTGTTGCGTAAGGGACGGGCAGGCGCCTTCTTGAAGCGGTCGTTTGCGGCTTTCAAGAAAGGAATGTGATTGTAGAGCGTCTCGAAGTTGATGGCACCGTTGACGTTCAGGTTGCGGTTGTTGGCAATGGTATTGCCCAGTGACGTGCCGTCGTCGAGCTCGGTACCGCGCTGCCAGGAGTAGGTGGCCGTATAGCTGCCATCGGCCGTGAGCCAGTCGAAGATGGGCAGTTTGTTCAGAGGCAACTGGTAGCTGGCGGTGAACGACTGGTTGTAGTCGAGGGGCACGCCTAAATGCTTGATACTGGTCCACACCGAGTCTTTCCAGGCCGAATATTGGTCGGGATAGAGGTCTTTGTTGATGGGCGTATAAGGTTCTTCAATCTGGGCGTGTGTGGCCGACTGGAAGTTCATGTGCAGGTTCTTGGTGAGGTCCCAGCGGATGGCGAAGTCGCGGTTCCAGAGGAACTGCTCGCTGAAAGTGAGGGGCAGGTTCGGATTCTCGGTGTTCTCCAAGTCGCGCTCCTGCAGTTCGTGGTAGTTGCGGCGTATCTCCGAGTTGAATGAGATACTCTGCGGCAGGTAGTTCAGACCTAAAGCCTTGGGGAAATTCATCCACTTCGACTTGCTCTTCACGTTCTTGAACGGCTCCCAGGTCTTGTAGACGGGCGTATAGGTGTAGTTGAGCACTCCGCGCCACTCGTCTTCCTTCTCCCAGACGGTGGTCTCGCCCGTGGTGTTGCGGTGCGAGTGGCTGTAGCTCACGGAGAAGTTGGCCGGGTCGTAGGGCATGGGGTGGCGCTTGTTCTTGATGCCTACACGGGCATTGGAGATGGAGAAGTTGCGCGACACGTGCTTGGTCACGGCTATCGACTCGATGCTGTCGCGGGCATGCTTGTCCCTGGCGGCGTCGAGGGCATCGTCCAGTTCCATGTCGGTGTCGAGCGGATTGTATTTCGGACTGATAATCTCCTTGGTATAGCTGTAGTACACGGGGATGGTCACCTTGGCCTTGTCGGGGAAGAACTTGCCCAGCTCCACATTGGCGGTCACGGAGTACGACTTCTGGTTGTCGGTGCTGCGCTGCATGACGCTCTCTTCCAGTCCGCCGAAGCCGTCGCTGACGTAGCGGCCGGTGAGGTTGAGCGAGCCAAAGTCGGAGAGCTGCAGGTTCAGGGCACCCGATGCGGCCCAGCCACCCTCGTTCACCGTCTCCTTCAGGCGCAGTTCGTTGACCCAGACCTCGCCCGACTTCAGTCCGCTGGCCAGGTTGCGCACACCGATAATCATGGTCTTCACCTCGCCCAGCGACGGGTTGCCCATGATGCTGATCTTGTTGTTGGGCTTGTCGGGGTCGTAGTCGGAGTAGAGCTGTGTGAAACCGATGCCCTTCTGTGTCCTGGCTTTCTTCAGGTTGGTGAAGATGGCCATGTTGATGTCGAGCATGTTCTCCTCTGGCCACACCTTCGGGCGGTCGCTGCTCACGTTCCAGTTGTATTTGCCTTCGGGTGTCAGCTTCAGGGGAATGAGATACTCGTAGTAGTTGTTCTTGTAGTCGCTGCCCAAGCGGATGAACACGGCCAGCTGGTTGTCTTCCAACTGCGTGGTGTTGGGCACGAGGTTGTTGGCATGTACAAACATCTGCAGACGCTTGTAGCGGCGCAGGTCGAGATTGGTGTTCTTGTACACGGCCTTCGACTCGTTCTGGCTGAGGTTCTTCACCGTCAGACAGAGGGCCTGCTCGTTGTTCTCAACCAGCTGAGGCTGCGAGGGGTCGGTGGCACGGGTGATGCCTGGCGGCAAGACGTAGGCCACAGGCTGACGCTCGGTGTTCTCCTCGATGTTCACGGCACTCATCTCCAGCAGTCCCGACTCGGCGCCGGCTCCCGTCTGCAGGTTCTGCTTGTAGGGGCGCCACTCGCCGCGCACCAGGTCGAGCGAACCGAAGCGGAGCACGATGGGGCGCTCGAAGCCGGTGAGGAACATGCGCATGAAGCGGATGCTGGTGAAGTCGTTGATGGAACCCACCTTGTCGTCGTACTGCGACAAGGGTATGCGGAACTGGTACCAGCGCACGGTGAGCGAGTCGCCGTTGCGCAGGTGGGCGTTATAGTCGCGGTGGTCTACGATATAGCTGTCGGCACTCTTCTGACCGCGGTTGTAGGCCTGCAGTTCGTCGTCGCTGATGTTGACCTTGTACTGGTAGTAGCGTTCGTACTCGTTGAGGGTGAAGTCCTGGTTGATGTCTTCCACGTCGGGTGTAGTCTTGTACGACGTGTCGTAGCTTTCGGTCTGGTCGTTCGACGATGGCGAGTTGCCCTGCGGGTTGTTGATGCGCTTGTAGCGCTCCATGATGCTCTTGCGCTCATTGTCGAAGTCGGAGCCGCGGAAGTAGTGGTAGTTGTCGCCTGCGGGGTCGTTGCTCCAGGCCTGAATCAGACTGTCGTTCTGCACCACGCCGCGGATGGCTTCCAACCACTGGCGATAGGCATCGAACTGCTGCTCTTCGGCATCGGTCAGACCGTTGAGGCCCACGTCCTGCATGGGGCGCGAACCGCTGGTGGTGGCAAAAGCGTAGGTCTGCGTGGCCTGCACGGGAATCTTGCCCCACTGGGTGGTTTCGAACGACGAGGTGCCGTCGACGGGCATGCCGCTCTCATAGAACTTCTTGCCGTCGCGCAGAATGTCTTCCGACACCTCGCCGAGGTTCAGGTAGAGCTGGCCGGAATATTGCGAGGCGGTGCCGTCCTTGCGCGTGTAAATATAAGGGTCGAGCAGCCAGAACTCCACATACTCGATGTTAGCCTGCTCGAAGTCGGTGGTCTCCAGCTTGCGCATCATGCCGCCCCACTTCTGTGCGGGGTTCTTCAGTGTGCCGTCGGGGTTGAAGTCGAGCGACAGGTTGTAGGGGCCACGCTCCTGCGGATAGTAGGCCAGATTGAGTACGGGCAGGGTAGAGGTGGCACCATTGTAGGTAGACTGGTCGCGGTTGGGATAGAGCTCCTTCACATAGACCTCGCGCACGTAGTGGTTCGACAGCTGTTCGAGGTCGCTCTTGATGTGGGAAGGCGTGAGCGACGAGGAACGGCGGGTGAAGATGGGGTCGACGTTGTACCAGGCCAGCAGGGCGCGGTCGTAGCCGCTCGTGACGCCTGTCTTGTCGTCGTGGTTGGCAAACATGGTGGGCACGCTTGAGAGCACCCATGCCTTCGGGTCGCTCACGTTGAGCAGGTTCTTCGTGTTCTCAAAGTCGTCGAGATAGGAAGCATTGTCCTGCACGCCCGAAGCCTGACCGGCAATGAGCTTGGCAAACTCGCCGGTGAAGGTGATGTGCGAGGGCTGGGTGACATGCAGGAAGGGCACCTTGTTGAGCATGCGCGTCAGCCACTGACTCTCCTGCTTCCAGTTGACGTTCAGTCCCCAGATGGTGTTCTTCAGCGGCTCTTCGCCCATGTTCACCTTCGTGGTGAGTGCCTGTTCGCGCAAGTGCATGAACGTGCCGCCTAAAGAGAAGTTCTTCGTGAAGTCGTATTCCCAGTTCAGTCCGAGCATGGTCTTGCGCTGCATGCCGTACTCCGAGTCGCTCTCCAACGAGACGCTGACGTTGGTGCCAGCGTCGATGATGCTCTGGTTGAGGATGGTCACCTCGCCTGCCGAGTAGTCGACGGTGTAGTCGGAACCCTCTTGCAGCGTGACGCCGCCGGCCGTGACCACCACAGAGCCTTGCGGCACGTTGTAGGCACCCAGCGAGATGACGTTGGCCGACGTGCCCTTGTACTGGCCCGTGAGCAGGAACTTGTTCTTCTCGGCATTCTGCTTGGCCACCGTCTTTGTTGAGTCGTAGAGCTGGTAGAAGCAGTACTTGTCGGCCACGCTGCCCATGCCCATCTGGTTGAGATAGTCTTCTAAGTATTTGCCGAAAGGCTCGGCGGCGGGCAGGAAGATACGGCCGTTCGATACGGTGTAGCCCTCAACGAAGTCGAACTGTCCGTTGGGGTGGGGCTTCATGTTGTTGTCCAAGCGGTCCAGTCCCAGTGCCTTCAGCAGGGTTGTCGACTTCAGCTGTGACTCGGGCAGATAGGTCAGGTAGGTGCCGGTGGTGTCGCTCTGGTACTTGATGTCCATGCGGAACTTGGTTCTTTCCACCTGAGAGGCCAGATAGTAGACGTTCTTCATCATCAGGCGCCAGTTGTTCTGCGACGGACTGTTCGACGTGTTCTTCAGGGCCTTCACAAGCAAGACTTGTGCTGTCTGCGTGCGGTCGCTGGAGAACTCGCCCACCTGATAGGTCTTGCCGCCATAGGTGTATTCAAAGGCCACGGCCAGCACCTGGTCGGTTTGCAGTCCGGTTTTCAGCGAGATGTAGCCGAGGGCTGAGTTGACGGTGTATTCCGACGATGAGAGCAGGCGTGCCGACGACAGTTTCTCGTAGTCGACGCCACCCACAAACGGCTGTCCGGCGGTGTTCATGCCTTCGAGCACCGAGGTCACGGCGTCGATGCTACGCTGCTCGTCGCCGATGTTGGCCAGCAGCGTGCTGTATTCGTCGTTCGACTGGTTGCTGGGCACGGCCGTTCCCGTGGGGCTCCAGCGCTTGATGTTGGTGGCTTCGCCCAGGTCGGCCAAGGCCACGATGTCGCGTGTGTTCGACGTGTTGCCCGTCTTGTTCGTCACCCACACCTCTACGCGGTTGATTTTGATGCCCGTCGTCATGTTGGGCAGCGAGCGCATGGCCTGGTCGTAAATCTGGCGGAAGTAGTGGCTGAGGAAGAAGTGGCGGTTCTCTTCGTAGTCGGCCGCATCGATTTCAAACGGTGCCGTCTGCGTGCCGCCTCTCGACGAGACGCTCTTCGACGTCGACTTCTTCTGCGAGAGCACCGTTTGCAGTTTCAGTTTGCCAAACTGCATGTCGGTGCGAATACCAAACAGACTGCTGGCGCCGTGTACCAAAGAGTTGTTTGAAGGGAAGGTCACGTTGCCGGCCTCTACCAGTTTGATGATTTCGTCTTCCTTGCCTTCGTACTTCAGTTTCAGGTTCTTGGCGTCGAAGTCGAAGGTGGCGTCGGTGTTGTAGTTCAGGTTCATGTTCACCTTGTCGCCCACCTTACCATTGACGCTCAGATTGATTTTCTCGTCGAAGTCGAAGCTGGTGGTTTTGCGGTTGCGGATGGGCAGCGAGGGGTTGTCGATGTTCTTCAGCGTGGCACCCATCTTCAGTTCGGCCGTACCTTGCGTCTTGATGCGCACGCCGCCAGGGCCGAAGATTTTCTCGGCAGGGCCAAGGTCGAAGTGCATGTCGGTGAAGTCGAACTTCTCCTTGCCTTCGTTCTTCATGTTTTCGGAATCCTTCTCACGGAAGAAGCGCTCGCGGGCCCTACGTTCCGACCAGCGCATATACTCCTCGGGAGTCATCAGCACGGGCGCATTGAGGTAGGAGTCGCCTATCTTCGAACCGATGTAGTAGACGTTGAGCGAGTCGTTGTATTCAGGTTCCTGCTTGATGTTATCCGGCATCTTCAGGTCGAGCGCCATCGAGTCGAGGTCTTCCACGCTCGTGGGTGCCGTCTTCTGCACGGGCCAGCGGCTGGTCTCCACCGTGTCTTCGGGCAGGGCCGTATTGGGTTCTGAAGCGTGGAACATGAAGAATGACGAATTTGCAGCCGCCATCATCATTGGCAGCATCACCATGAGTGTGGCCGGTCGTCTGACCACCTGCCACAATGTTCTCATTGCTTTGGCAAATTCCTTATTCTTCACTCTTCACTTTTCACTTTTCACTCTTCACTTAATCTGCTTCAGCGCCAGCTTCACCACCTGCTCAACAGGCAGCGAGGGGTCTTTCTGCAGAATCTCGACCACCACCTTCTGCGTGGGTGCAGGCGAGAAGCCCAGCATGGTGAGTGCCGAGACGGCCTCGTCTCTCACCTCGCTGTTCACGGGTGCCGCCATCTGGCCGCCGGCCGGAATCTCGTCGGTGATGCCCAGAGCCACGATTTTGTCGCGCAGGTCGACGATGATGCGCTGTGCCGTCATCTTGCCGATGCCCTTGATGCTCTGTATCAGTTTGGCGTTGCCCGTAGAGATGGCGTTGCACAACTCGGCAACGCTCATGCCCGAGAGCATCATGCGGGCAGTGTTGGCGCCCACGCCGCTCACGGTGATGAGCAACAGGAACATTTCGCGCTCCTTCTTGTTGACGAAGCCATAGAGCACGTGGGCATCCTCGCGAATGGCCTCGTAGACGTAGAGGCGCACGTCCTTCTTGCCCTGCAGCGCCGAATAAGTATTCAGCGAGATGTTCAGTCCATAGCCTACGCCTGCGGCCTCAACCGTAGCCAAAGCAGGCGAAAGCTCGGTCAGCTCGCCTTTGATATATTCTATCATATTGTTTTTATTTGTGTATATACAATTGAAATAACG
Source organism: uncultured Prevotella sp. (assembly GCA_946625715.1). Taxonomy (GTDB): domain Bacteria; phylum Bacteroidota; class Bacteroidia; order Bacteroidales; family Bacteroidaceae; genus Prevotella. Next base: position 15,375 of record CAMOTK010000021.1, read on the forward strand.
CCGTCGGGCGGCAGTTTATTGTATAGCACTTCTCATCTTTGTCTTGTTTGGACAAAAAATCCGTTCTATTTTTCGATAGAACGGATTTTTCCTCTGTTTTATTCTGTGACAATCTTAGTTGGCCATTTCGCTGATGAATTTGATGCGCACCAACCGGATTTCGTCTTCGGTGTAGTCTTCGCCCAGCTCCTGGATGGCCGCCTCAAGGTCGTCGGTCTCCGACTCGGCAAAGTAGTCGTAGATGTCGTCGACGTGGTCGTCGTCCATCACCTCTTCGAGGAAGTAGTCGATGTTGAGCTTCGTGCCGCTGTAGACAATGGCTTCCACCTCGTCGAGCAGTTCGTCGAAGTCTATGCCTTGTGCGTTGGCAATGTCGTCGAGGGCTATCTGGCGGTCGATGTTCTGAATGATTTTCACCTTAATCATCGACTTCTTGGCCACGGTGCGCACGCGCAGGTCGGCCTGGCGCACAATGTCGTTCTCCTCGCAGTAGCGCTTGATGAGGTCTACAAACTCCTTGGCATAGGGCTGCTTCACCTTGCCTTCGCCCACGCCCTGAATGTTCTTCAGCTCTTCGAGGCTCACGGGATAGTCGGTGGCCATCTGCTCGATGCTCACGTCCTGGAAGATGACGTAGGGCGGGCGCT
>CAMOTK010000022.1 GCA_946625715.1 uncultured Prevotella sp.
ACACACTCGAGGCCAAAGGTCACTTGATGTGATTTTTTGCTAAATAAACAGAAAAAATATGGCCGAACGGAAAAATTGGTGTAAATTTGCACTTAAAAATAAACCTTACGGTCAGAACTACGTCAAACTAACGACTAAAAACAACATACAATACAACCGATATGAAACTGAAATTATTCCTGACAGCCTGCACCGCAGCACTTCTGATGCCTAATGTTGCGCATGCACAGTATCCCGACCTGACAAGTGAGGCTTCGGCCAAAATTTCTCAAATGAAACGCGCTTGGGCCGAACACTCCGACTCGGCGTGGCAGGTGGCCTTCCCCATCGTGGTGGAAGAGGCCAAGGCCGGCCGGCCCTTCGTGCCCTGGGCTTCGCGCCCCTACGACCTGCCCCAGGCCAAAATACCCGCTTTCCCCGGTGCTGAGGGCGGCGGCATGTACACCTTCGGCGGACGCGGCGGCAAGGTGCTCACCGTGACCACACTGGCCGACGACGGCCCCGGCTCGTTCCGCTGGGCCTGCGAACAGGGCGGCGCCCGCATCGTGGTGTTCAACGTGAGCGGTATCATTCGCCTGAAGTCGCCCATCTACGTGCGCGCTCCTTATATCACTATTGCCGGACAGACGGCTCCTGGCGACGGCGTCATCATTGCCGGCGAGTCGTTCCAGGTCGACACCCACGACGTCATTGTGCGCCACATGCGCTTCCGCCGCGGCGAGACCAACGTGATGAACCGCGAAGACTCCTTCGGCGGCAACCCCGTGGGCAACATCATGATCGACCACTGCTCGTGCGAATGGGGCCTGGACGAGAACATCTCGTTCTACCGCCACATGTTCGACATGCACGACGGCAAGGCCAAGCGCAAGTCGCCCACGGTGAACGTCACCATCCAGAACACCATCTCGGCCAAGGCACTCGACACGTGGAACCACGCTTTCGGTTCGACCATCGGCGGCGAGAACACCACCTTCATGCGCAACCTCTGGGCCGACAACACCGGTCGTAACCCCTCTATCGGCTGGGGCGGCGTGTTCAACTTCATCAACAACGTGGTCTACAACTGGGTACACCGCACGGCCGACGGCGGCGAGTACTCTACCATGTCGAACTTCATCAACAACTACTACAAGCCCGGTCCGCTCACACCGAAGGAAGGCGCCATCAGCCGCCGCATCGTGAAGGCCGAGAGCCGCTCGCAGGGCCTGTTCCCCTATAAGCAGTTTGGTCGCGTCTATGCCACCGGCAACATCATGGAAGGCAACGAGCGCGTGACACGCGACAACTGGGACGGCGGCATACAGACAGCCGATAAAGACGGCGACATGGACGAGACGGAGAAGGCCGTCATGCGCTCGAACGAGCCCTTCCAGATGCCTTTCGTTTCAATCATGGGCGCCGAGCAGGCCTTCAACTGGGTGCTCCAGAACGCCGGAGCCACCGTGCCCTGCCGCGACATCGTAGACCAGCGCATCATGGACGAAGTGCGCACGGGCAAGCCCTACTATGTAGAGAACTACGAGAAGAAGGTGAAGGACAACCCCTACGGCGACACCTGGGGACTGAGCCCCAAGTCGCAGAACGAAGACGGTCTGTTCAAGTACCGCCGTCTGCCCAAGGACAGCTACAAGCAGGGCATCATCACCGACCCGCGCCAGATGGGCGGCTACCCCGAGTATCGCGCTTGGCAGCCCTATAAGGACACCGACATGGACGGCATGCCCGACGAGTGGGAAACGGCCAACGGTCTGAACCCCAACGATGCCAGCGACGCCCAGAAGGACTGCAACGGCGACGGCTACACCAACATCGAGAAGTACATCAACGCCATTCCCACCAACTCGCGTGTTGACTGGCGCAACCTGAACAACAACTACGACACCTTGGCTGCCAAGGGCAAACTGATGTAAGCGTATGAAAAAGACTGCATTGCTTTTATTATTGCCCCTGCTCACCGTGCTCTCTGCCAGTGCACAGGACGTGAAACTGAAGACCGAGGGACAGGATCCCGCCTACGTTGAAACCATCAAGGGCCGCTCGCAGAAGATTGTCGACAAGCTCGGCCTGGCCGACAAGCAGAAGGCCGAAAACGTGCTCAACATCGTCTGCAACCGCTACTTCAAGCTCAACGACATCCACGAGGAAGCCGACAAGGCCGTCAAGGAAGCCAAGGAGAAGCTGCAGGGACAGGAGCGCGACGCCGCCGTGAAGCTGGCCGAAGCCACTCGCGAGGCCAAGCTCTACAAGCAGCACTTCGAACTGGAAGGCGCCCTCAGCCTCTATCTGGACGAGGCCGGCATCACCGCCATCAAGGACGGCATGACCTACGGCGTGGTCGACGTGACCTACAAAGCCTACTGCGACATGATTCCCTCGCTGAAGGACGTAGAGAAAGCACAAATCATGGCTTGGCTCAAGGAAGCCCGCGAGTTTGCCATGGACGCCGCCAACTCGAAGGCTAAGCACGGCTGGTTTGGCAAGTACAAGGGTCGCATCAACAACTATCTCTCGGCCCGCGGCTACAACATCCAGCAGGAGCGCCAGGCATGGGAAGAGCGCATCAAGGCCCGCCAGAGCAAGAAGTAAGTCTACATTAATTAATAATAAGGTATGAAAAGAGCATTCTTTTCTTTATTCCTGACCGTAGTGGTTGCGCAAATAGTGGCGCAACCACTGCCGTTAGATTATAGCTATTGCGGCTATAAGCAGTCGGAAGCACCCATTCCCGCAGCACAGAACGTCGTCTATGTGGCCTGGCAGCAGGGCAACAACAGTGAGCGTATTCAGCGCGCCATCGACTACGTGTCGGCACAGAAGCCCGACAAGCTGACGGGACTGCGCGGCGCCGTCTTGCTGGGCGAGGGCGACTTCCAAATCAACAGTCCGCTGCGCATCAGCGCTTCGGGCGTGGTGCTGCGCGGCTCTGGCCGTCAGCAGACCGTCATCCGCAAGATGGGGCTCGACCGCGGCGCTGCCATCTACATCGAAGGCGTCAACGACCGAGAGGTCACCGAAACCATCGATGTGGCCGGCTATCACGCTGCCGGTACCCGACAGATAGGCGTCGGCCTGAAGGCTGGCGAAGAGGTCATGGTCTACCGCCCCTCTACCAAGGAATGGATTCAGCACTTAGGCTGCGCCACATGGGGCGGCGGCAGCCGACTCGGCTACTGGGCCTGGCACCCGGGCGAGGTCGACATCTACTGGGACCGCACCGTCATGAGCGACGGTTCGCTCAACGCCCCCATCACCACAGCCCTCGACCCGCAGTGGGGCGGAGCCAAGGTGATGCGCTACACCTGGCCGGGCCGCATCAGCGACTGCGGTGTGGAGAACCTCACCGTGGAGTCTGACTATAACTCGAACATGCCCATGGACGAAGACCACTGCTGGAACGGCATCTACATTGCCTCGGCACGCGACTGCTGGGTGCGCATGGTCGACTTCCGCCACCTGGCCGGCAGCGCCGTCATCATCCAGCAAACGGGTTCGCGCATCACCGTCGAAGACTGCATCTCGCGCCAGCCGGTATCGGAGATTGGCGGCATGCGCCGTCGCACGTTCTTCACGCTGGGCGGTCAGACGCTCTTCCAGCGCTGCTACTCGGAGCACGGCATCAACGACTTCAGTGCCGGTCTCTGCGCACCAGGACCCAATGCCTTTGTACAGTGCGACACGAAAGAGTCGTTCGGTCCAAGCGGCAGCATCGGCTCTTGGGCCAGCGGACTGCTCTTCGATGTGGTCAACATCGACGGCAACGACCTGCGCTTCAAGAACATGGAGATGGAGAAATATGGTGCCGGATGGAACACGGCCAACAGTCTGATGTGGCAGTCTACGGCCTCGGTCATCGACTGCTACACGCCCGACAGCAATGCCGTCAATGCGGCTTACGGCTGCTGGGCACAGTTCTTGGGCAACGGCGAGGTCGACCAGGTGAACGAGCACGTAAAGCCGTGGTCTATCTATGCCTCGCTGTTAGAGAAGAGACTGGGCCGCGACGTCAGTGGCCAGTGCCGCGTGATGGAGCGCGAAACGGGAGCCACCTCCAGTCCGACCATTGAGGAGGCCATGCAGATGGCGAAAGAGTCGCTCAACCCACGCCAGACGATGGAGATGTGGATTAACGCAGCCCAACTGCCCGCCAGCATCGACAGCAAGGGCGTGAAGTCGGTCGACAAACTCAGTGAGCCCCGTGCCCGCCGCGGCTGCATCCCCTTCGTACCTTCGGTGAAGAACGGTCTGCTCGTCGACGAGAACAACCAGCTTCTGGTGGGCGGACGTCACAACTCGCCCTGGTGGAACGGTCGCCTGCGCTATCCTGCCATTGCCAAGGCCACATACGCCCTCACCCGCTTCGTGCCCAGCATGGAAGGCCGCGGTGCCACCGACTATGTAGACAGCGTGGTCAACGAGATGGCCAACACCCACACGCTCATCTATGCCCAGAACTACGGCCTGTGGTACGACCGCCGTCGCGACGACCACGAACGCATACGCCGCAAGGATGGCGACGTGTGGGGACCATTCTACGAACAGCCCTTTGCCCGTTCGGGCGAAGGCAAGGCTTGGGACGGTCTGTCGAAGTACGACCTCACGAAACTCAACAAGTGGTACTACCACCGCCTGAACGAGTTTGCCACAAAGGGAGCCGACCGCAAGCTCCTGCTCATGAACCAACACTACTTCCAGCATAATATTCTCGAAGCCGGTGCCCACTATGTGGACTGCCCCTGGCGCACGGCCAACAACATCAACCATGAGGACCTTCTGGAGCCCGTGCCCTTTGCAGGCGACAAGCGCATCTTCATTGCCGAGTCGTTCTACGACACCACAAAGGAAAAGCTCACCAGCCTGCACCGCCAGTACATCCGCCAGACGCTCGACGCCTTCAAGGACCAGCCCAACGTCATCCACTCCATTGGCGAGGAGTTCACCGGTCCGCTCCACTTCGTGCAGTTCTGGCTCGACTGCATCGGCGAATGGGAACAGGAGACGGGCATCAACGTGCTCGTGTCGCTGGCCGTGAACAAAGATGTGCAAGACCAGATTCTGGCCGACCCCAAACGGGCCAAGGTGGTCGACATCATCAACATCGAGCAGTGGTACCACCATGCCAAGGGCACCTATGCCCCGCCGGGTGGCGTCAACATGGCTCCGCGCCAGTATGCCCGCAAGATGCGCGGCGGCTCGGCACGCTTCGAAGATGTCTACCGCTCGGTGAAGGAGTATCGCGAAAAATATCCCGACAAGGCCGTGGTCTACTACGCCCAGAAGTATCCTGAGCTCAGTTGGGCCGTGCTCATGGCCGGCGGCTCGTGCCCTGCCCTGAGCATCGACGATGCCGAGTTCCTGCAGAGCGTAGCCACCATGACCCCGCAGGCCTCGCCCAGCGAAGGCGTCTACCTCATGAGCGGCAGCGACGCCCTGCTCTGCTACAAGGAGAGCGACGAAGCGACAACCATTGCCCTGCCCACAAGCGACACCTATGTCGTCTACCGCGTGGGCCGCGACATCAGTCAGCAGAAGACCGCTTCCGGCAGTGCCGTCATCGAAGGCCGCGGTGCTTTCTGGCTGAAGAAGAAATAAGAAGCAAATAAGAGAAAAGTGTGAAAAATGCAGGCATCTTGTATTTTTTACACTTTTTCTTTTGTCGTTTCAATTTCTTTTCGTATATTTGCAGACGAAACTACTACTAATTAAACAATGATAAGGACTAATCTGAAAGATAGAACCGCTCAGCTTATAGCCGCATTCTGTGCTGGCAACGATAGGGCGTTTGGTGAACTCTACGACCTCTACGTCCATATCCTGTTCAATTATGGACTGCGCCTGACCAACGACCAGGAACTGCTGAAAGACTGTATCCACGACGTGTTTGTGCGCGTCTACTCCAAGCGCAACGACCGCAACAGCATCAAGAACCTGGGCTCCTACCTTATCATTTCCCTCAAGAACAAACTGCTCGACGAGTTCCGCCGCCAGAACTTCACTTCAGAAACACCCGCCGAAGACTTCTATACCAAGCGAGCCACTGAAGACACCGAACACGACTACATTGAGGCTGAACACGAGCGACTGCAACAGCTGATGGTGTCGAACCTGATGGAGAACCTCACCCGACGCCAACGGCAAGCCATCACACTCTACTACATAGAGCAGCGCAAATATGACGAGATTTGCGGCATCATGCAGATGAACTACCATTCGGTACGCAACCTCATGCACCGAGGTATGCTGAAACTGCGCGAAGCCGCAAATATCGCTTAAAGAAAATGATGACAAGTTACAGTCTTCTGCGTCTTAAAAATATAAAAAAGCAGAAGATGACAAACCTAACCACCGTAGAAGACTTCCTGCGCGACGACGATTTCATTCGTTACACGCTCGACTGCGAAACCGACCGTTGCGGTCGCTGGGCGCAGTATCTGAACGCATCTGCACAGATACGGGCAGCCTTTCTGCGTGCCACCGACATCCTGCTCCACCTCGACGAATGTTCGGCACTGACGCCCCAGCAGGTGCAGTGTCTGAAACAGCGCATCGAATACTCATTGAAACTGGCAAAGTAAAACTAAAACAGATAAAAAATGGCAAAAGGAAAGTATTGTGGTGTGGTAGTACCTATGGTCACACCCGTAACGGAATACGGCAAGCTCGACACAGAGGCCGTAGAGAAGATTATCGAAATGTTTGCACAGGCTGGCGTTCACCCGCTGCTCATGGGTACCACCGGCGAAGGCAACTCGGTGTCGAAGGAAGACGCTGTGCTGCTGGTGAAGACCGCAGCCAAGGCAGCCAAAGGCCGCATCACCATCTATGCCGGACTCTGCGGCACCTGCGTGAGCGAGCAGTTCGAACAGGGCAACCGCTTCTTCGAGGCCGGCGCCGACGTAGTGGCAGCCACCCTGCCTTCATACTACGCCCTGACTCCCGAGCAGATGGAAGAATACTACACCACGCTGGCCGAAGCACTCCACGGCCCGCTGATGCTCTACAACATCACCATCACCACCCACATGAGCATTCCTCTCGATGTGGTGAAGCGCTTGGCCGACCATCCCAACATCGTTGGCTTGAAGGACTCGGAGAACAATCTGGAACGCCTGGACCAGTGTCTGGAGCTCATTGGCGGTCGCGACGACTTCGCCTACTTCTGCGGTTGCGCAGCCAACTCGGCCCACGCCCTGGCCCATGGTGCCAACGGCATTGTGCCCAGCGGCGGCAACATGATTCCCGAGAAGTACCAACAGCTCTACGAAGCCGGCGTGCGCGGCGATAAGGAAACAGCCGAACGCCTGCAGAAGGAGACCGACGCCTACGGACAAATCTACCAGAAGGGCTTCACGCTGGGCCAGTCGCTCGCTGCCCTGAAGGTGATGATGACCACCCGCGGCCTCTGCCAGCCCTGGATGCTGCCCCCGCTGACGCGCATCTCGGCAGAAGACGAAGCCCGCGTGCTGGCCGAAACAAAAAAGAACTAGCATCCCCATGCAACGGACCTGTCGACCATCGGCCGACGGGTCCGTTGTCTTTTTCTAAGCACCAATAACTATGAACGAGATTCACTGGATAGACTACGCCATCGTCTTCATTTCCATTGCCGTAGCCATTGGCATGGGCGCCTATTTTGCCCACCGACAGAAAGACACCAACACCTACTTTGCCGGCGGCGGCAAGATACCCGCCTGGGCCGTAGGCATCTCCATCTTCGCAACCCTCATTTCGAGCGTCACGTTCCTGGCCTATCCCGGTGCAGCATACGCCGGCAACTGGATTCTGCTGGTACAGGGCCTCATGGTGCCCATCGTGCTGGTAGCCCTTATCGGCATCATTGTACCGCTGTTTCGCAAGGTCATCCGCCTGAGCACCTACGAGTATTTCGAGCGCCGCTTCGGCCTTTTCGCCCGTCTCTACTCGTCGTTTGCCTTCACGCTGGGCCACTTCTCGAAGGCCGGCACCGTGTTCTTCCTCGTGTCGATGGCGTTGGCCACGTTCCTCGACATCAACATCTACACCATTGTGCTCGTGCTGGGCATCACCATCATCCTGCTGACCCTGCTTGGCGGCATCGAAGCCATTGTCTGGATGGACGTGGTGCAGGGCGGACTGCTCATTGGCGGCGGCATCATCTGCGTTTGCCTGCTGCTGTTCCTGCCCGAAGGCGGACCGTCGGAAGTGTTCCGCATTGCAAGCGAGAACAACAAGATAGACTTCGGGCCCTACGACTGGGACCTCACCCAACTGACCTTCCTCGTGATGGTGCTCAACGGCATCTTCTATGCCCTGCAGAAGTATGGCACCGACCAGACCATCGTGCAGCGCTATCTCACGGCCAAGAACGACCACGAAGCCAAGAAGGCCGCCTACATCGGCGTGCTGATGTCGGTGCCTATCTGGGCGCTGTTCATGTTCATCGGCACCGCCCTCTTCGCCTTCTACCATGCACAAGGTGCGCCGGCACTGCCTGCCGACATCAAGGCCGACGAGGTGTTCCCCTACTTCATTGCCCACGAACTGCCCGTAGGCATCCGCGGACTGATTATTGCCGCACTGGCAGCAGCCGCCATCTCGTCGCTCGACTCCGACCTGAACTGCCTTTCGGCCATTGCCGTAGAAGACTACTATAAGCGTTTCCGCAAGAACGTCACCGACCGTCAGCAGCTGCGCTTCGGCCGTTGGATGGTGGTGCTGGCCGGCATCGGCGCCCTCGGCGTGGCCATCCTCTACATCTCGTGGGGCGGCGAAGGCGTGCTCGGCGCGCTGTTCTCGCTCTACGCCATCTTCTCCGCCGGCATCGTGGGCATCTTCATGCTCGGTCTGTTCAGTCGCCGTGCCAACAAGCAGGGCCTCTACATCGGCATTGCTGCCGCCGTGCTGTTCACGGCCTATGCCGTGCTCACCTCTACGAAGGTCGACATCCACGGCACAGGCGTGAAAGAGACGCTGCTCGACCTGGGCGACTGGAACTTCACCCACCACAAATACATGCTCGGCGTCTACAGCCACCTCATCGTACTCATAGTCGGCTATGTGGCCAGTCTGTTCTTCAAGACCCCGTTGGCCGACAAGGAACTGACCATCTACGGCTATTTAGAAGAGAAAAAGAAGCAACAACAATAAAAAAGCTATGAAACCCATCACACTGTTACAACCACAGAAAATCGTGTTCGGAACGGGTTGTCTGCAGACCTTCTGCGACGACTACCAGAAACTGGGCTGCAAGAAGCTCTTTGTGCTCACTGCGCCCCCCATCCTACCCCTCATCACCCCAGCACTCGACAGTCTGAAGACAGCCGGCATCAGCATCCAGGTGTTCGACCAGATTATGGCCGAGCCCACGCTGAACGACTTCAACCATATCCTCGACGTAGCCCGCACGTTCGGTGCCGACAGCATTGTAGGCATCGGTGGCGGCTCGGTGCTCGACGTGGCCAAGCTTGTGGCCGCCTTTGCCAACTCAGAACAGCAGGCAGCCGACTGCTTCGGCACGGGCTTCATCAAGCAGAAAGGCCTTTGGCTGGCCTGTCTGCCCACCACGGCCGGCACCGGTTCGGAAGTGAGCCCCAACGCCATACTGCTCGACGAGCGCGACCATCTGAAGAAAGGCATCGTGTCGCCCTTCCTCGTGGCCGACGCCGCCTATGTCGACCCGAAGCTGACGTGGACCGTACCCGCCAAGGTGACGGCCGACACGGGCATGGACGCCCTGACCCACTGCATCGAGGCCTACACCAACAAGTTTGCCCACCCCGCCGTAGACATCTACGCCCTGCAGGGCATTCGCCTCATTGCGGCCAACCTGGAGCGTGCCGTCAAGAACGGCCAGGACCAGGAAGCCCGCGAGGCTCTGGCCTTAGGCTCGCTCTATGGCGGCCTGTGCCTCGGTCCGGTGAACACCGCCGCCGTACATGCCCTGAGCTATCCGCTCGGCGGCGAGTTCCACATTCCCCACGGACTGTCGAACGCCATCCTGCTGCCCTCGGTCATGAAGTTCAACCGCCCCGCAGCGCTCCGCCGCTATGCCGAAGTGGCCGTGGCCATGGGCTGCCAGCCCGGCAAGGACGATAACGAGACGGCCCAGCGCGGCGTCGAGTTCATCTACGACCTGTCGAAGAAGGTAGGCATACCGCAGAAGCTCACCGACCTGAACATACCGCAGACAGCCGTCGACGGCATGGCCAAGGCCGCCATGGAGGTGCAGCGCCTGCTGAAGAACAACCCGAGAGAAGTGACCGAGCAGGACGCCCGCGACATCTACAACTCGCTGTATTAAAACTATCCCGCAAATTCCAACCAGATGAAACCCATATTAGCCATCACCATGGGCGACCCCGCAGGCATTGGTCCTGAGATTATCGTGCGCGCCCTGAATAGAGAAGAAACCTACGCCAAGTGCCGCCCCATCGTCACGGGCGACGCCGCCGTCATGCAGAAAGCCGTTCAGTTGTTGGGCTTCAACCTGAAGGTCAACGCCGTGGAGCAAGTGAAAGACGCCCGCTTTGAACTGGGCACCATCGACGTGCTCGACCTGCACTGCGTCGACCTGTCGACCTTCCAGTTCGGACAGGTTCAGGAGCAGTGCGGCAACGCCGCCTTCGTCAGCATCAAGAAAGCCATCGAACTGGCCATGGCCGGCGAGGTAGACGGCACCGTCACGGCACCGCTCAACAAGGAAGCCCTCAACAAGGCCGGCCACCACTACGACGGCCACACCGAAATCTACGCCACGTTTACCGGCACGAAGAAATATGCCATGATGCTGGCCGACGAGAACATCCGCGTCATCCACGTGTCGACCCACGTGCCACTGCGCAAGGCCTGCGACCTGGTGAAGAAGCAGCGCGTCATCGAGTGCGTGGAGCTCATCGACGATGCCTGCCGACAGTTTGGCATCGAGAAGCCCCACATCGGCGTGGCCGGCCTCAATCCGCATGCCAGCGAGAACGGCATGTTCGGCTACGAAGAGGCCCAGGAGATTATTCCCGCCATCGACGAACTGCGCCAGCGCGGCTTCGACGTCGACGGCCCCGTGCCGCCCGACTCCATCTTTGCCAAGGCCAAGTGCGGCCAGTTCGACGGTTGCGTGGCCATGTACCACGACCAGGGCCACATACCCTTGAAGGTGTGCGCCTTCAACTGGAACAAGGAGACGGGCAAGATGGAGAGCGCCTCGGGCGTGAACATCACGCTGGGCCTGCCCATCATCCGCGTGTCGGTGGACCACGGCACCGCCTTCGACGTGGCCGGCAAGGGCATTGCCAGCGACTCGGCCATGACGCTCTCCATCGACTATGCCACACGCATGGCGATTTATCGGATTTCTCAAATGAAAAATGAGAAATGAAAGGAATGAAAAATGGGAATGAAGGAATGAAGAAATGAAAAAAAAGGCGACGCGCGTTTTGGTCATTGCCGACGACATTACGGGGGCAGCGGAGATGGCGGGCATTGCTTTTGCCCACGGACTACGCACACAACTGATGGTGGCAGCAGACGGGAAGGATGCTGCACATGAGGAGCCCGACACGGCCGACGTACTGGTCGTGGCCACCGACACCCGTTCGATGACCGAGGCGGAAGCCGTAGCTGAAACTCATCGCATCCTGACAGTGCTTGCTAAAAGCAACTGTCGGGATGCCATTGTTTTCAAGAAGACCGACTCGGCCCTGCGCGGCCACGTCGTTGCCGAGCTGCGCCCCCTGCTCCAGTCCACCGGCTGCCGCCAGGCGCTCTACATGCCCGCCAACCCGTCGAAGGGCCGCACCATCAGCGGCGGCGTCTACTACATCGGCGGACGGCCCATTGCCGAGACCGACTTCTCCTTCGACCCCGAATTTCCAGCCAAGACCTCGCGTCTGAGCGAGCGCTTCCCCGATGCCAAGGGTATCCTGATGCCCGATGCCGAAAGCCTGACAGACATCGACCGACTGGTGGCCGAAGCTCCGGACGGCACCCTCTTTGCCGGTGCAGCCGACCTCTTCACGGCCGTGCTCCGCAAGCAGTTTGCCACCCAGCCAACGACCGAAGCCAACAGCGGCGTAGACACCAGCCAGCCGACCCTCATCGTCTGCGGCAGCACGCAGAGCAAACCGCTCGACCTCGGCATTGCCGAAGCCCCCATGCCCCTCGCCATCTACGACGGCAGCACCGACATCAGCCTCTGGCCCTCGGCCCGCTATGCCGACACCCACAGCGCCATTCTCACCATTCCCCACCGCCACCGCACGGGCAAGCAGGCGGCCGAACACCTGCGCCACGCAACGGCCCTGATGGTCTGTCGCCTGGTCAGCATCCACCGCCCGCAGGAGCTCATCATCGAGGGCGGTGCCACCGCCTTCGCCATCCTGCAGCAGTTGGGCTGGCAGCAGTTCCGCATTGTGCAGCAGCTGGCCCCCGGCGTGGTGCGCATGCAGGCCCCGAGTGGCACCTTCGTCACCATGAAGCCCGGCAGCTATCCGTGGGCTTCAGCCCTGCCCACGCGAGAAGACGGGGATGACTGTTAAAAAAAGCTAACTCTAGAGTCATAAACCGTTGAGAATGTTCCGATTTTCTTAATTTATTTATAATTTTGCGCCTAAAATCAAAGATTGTATAAATATTTTAGAGATGAAAAAAGTTGTTATTCTATCGTTTGCAGCCCTTGCAATTGTAGGTTGTAAGCATGATTTAGACGACGTTCTCGTCAGCGACAAAGATTTGGGAGTAGAGAATGCCAAAGCCGTACTGGGCGAGAATCTTGATTTCACTTCTGATTGGGGCATGCTCAAGTCGAGCAGCGTTACCATTACAGCCGATGCAGAAGGCATTGACATTGCAAAGGTACAGATTCTGACAGCCAACCCCTTTACCACCGAGAAAGCTTTCGTGCTCAACGAAGTGGCCGCCAAGAAAGGCGAGAAAGTCACCCTGAACTACGATGCTCCCAACTTCCTGGACTCCGTCTACGCAGCTTGCTTAGACGCTCAGGGCCACTACCGCGTAAAAGATTTCAAGATAGGACAGGAGACTGTTTCCTTTAACAACCAAGCCGTGGCCCAGACGGCTCGTCGTGCAGCCGTTGCCACACCTACCGTGCTGACAGGCAAGGACTCGTGGAACGCCACCCGCCTGGCCGCCTACAAGGCCGACAACAAGGTGTCGACACAGTGGAAGGACAGTAAGTGGAACGATAAGCTCTACGACATCTCGGCCACCATCGAAGACGTAGCCGACTTCACCGCAGTAGAGCGTAAGGACTTCACCGGCTACATGGAAGCCAGCGTGCCCGAAAAGAGCGACAACCGCAAGCGCATCATGCTGAGCGACATCTACGTCAACTCGGCCAACTACATGAGTGCCACCGGCACACAGCAGTCCATCACCGTAACCCCGCTGTCGGTAGGCGGCAACTACTGGCCCGACTACAAGCTCTACTATTACTACTTCGACCCGGCACAGACCGCTGGCATGTCGAAGGAAGAGCGCATCGAGTTCCTCGAGAGCCTGCCCAAGTACAAGCTGATGGACCAGCGCGACGCCAATGCCAAGGCGTTCACAGGATGGCCACAGATGAAGCGCTGCAAGACCTTCACACTTGCCTACTTTGGCGAAGGCGAACCCACCGAGGGCATGCAAGGCACCTACGAGTTCCCCAAAGGCACCTACATCGGCTTCATGCTGCAGCATCTGGAGAACCAAAACTATGGCACCCACATCTACAATGGTGAGTTCTACGGCGACAGCCTGCTGAACAACGAGGTCAACAAGTTTGGCGATGCTGCCAAAGCCAAGATGGGCACCGACGCCACACGCGCAGCCATCTTCGGCGCCAACGGCAGCAACTACATTGGCTTTGAAGACAAGAACGACAACGACTTCAACGACGTCATCTTCCAGGTGGCTGGCGGCGTAGAGATTGTCGACCCACATCTGGAGCTCGACAAAAACGTCTATACCTACTCGTTCGAAGACCGTGTGCAGGGCGACTACGACCTGAATGATGTGGTGGTCAAGGCCCAGCGCGTTGACAAGACACACGTGAAGTTCAGCCTCGAGGCCTGCGGAGCCGAAGACGAGCTCTTCCTGAAAGGTGACATCTTCAAGAATGCAGAGAAGCTGTTGACCACGAAGGAGATTCATGAGATATTCGGCGGAAACGCTGGTTCTAACCAGTTCATCAACACTAAAGAGTCGTGGACCCACATAGCACCCGTACAGGAAATCTTCGAGGTGAGCGAGAACTTCAGTTTCGGCAACCCAAACTTCGAGTTCTACATCTACAACAACACCACAAAGAGGAACGTGAAACTTGCGCGCGCAGGACAGGATCCTCACGGCATCCTCATCCCATGGGATTTCCAGTATCCTCAGGAGCAAATCGTCGTGAAGAACGCCTACAAGAAGTTCAACAACTGGGGCAGCAAGCGAGTCGACGAGACCGATTGGTACAAGTATCCTGAAGCAGGAAAAATCTACACCAAGTCTGTGTTTGAACGTGTAGACGAAAAATAACATCCAAACCACACTTTACAGCGGCAGAATGCTCAAAGCAGACTGTCGCTTTTCTTTAACTATGAAAACGATTAAAGCACTTATTTTCGCCCTGCTCTGCGCCGCCGGCGTGCAGGCACAGACATGGGACGGCACCGTGGCCACCAGCTATGCCGGCGGCGACGGTAGCAAGGAGTCGCCCTACCTCATCAGCAACGGCAGCGAACTGGCCAAGCTGGCAGAGGACGTGAGCACCATTGCCAACTTCAGCAAGGGCAAGTACTTCAAACTGACGGCCGACATCGTGATGAACACGGGCGTGTTCGATTGTGTGGTGCCCGCCACACGACAGGACAAGGAAGACCTGCCGAAGGACAACGACATCAGCATGTTCAGGCTCACGCCACGCATCGGCACCTACAACGGCGACGAAGACTACATGCCCTTCCAAGGCACCTTCGACGGCGACGGACACACCATCAGCGGCCTCATCGACGCGCTCTACAGCGGCAAGAACTACGACGGCCTGTTCCGCATGGTGGAGAATGGCGTGGTGAAGAACTTGGGCCTCAGCGACTGCTACTCCCTGGGCAATTCCTACTGTGGCGGCATCGTGGGCCGACTGGTCAACTCGCGCCTTGTGAACTGCTTCATCGTGCACAGCTATGTGGAGCAGGGCGGCTCCTACGGAGGCGCACTGGTGGGCCGTTGCCAGGGCGAGTCGTACATTCTCAACTGCTATGCCGACTGCACCATCTTCGGCAAAAACAACGTTGGCGGCCTCGTTGGGCGTATCGGCAACGGCACGGAAACGCCCTCGCTCGTAGACAACTGCTTCAGCTACGTGAACCTGCGTGTAGACCGGAGCAACAACGGTGCCATCAGCAGCGAACTCAGTCCGGGCGCGGCCGTCAACAAGTGCTACTACATCAGGCTGGGCGAAGCCAAGGCCGCCATTGTGGAAGGCAAGGTAAACGGACGGCTGACGGACACCGAAGAGCTGACGGCCGAACAGTTCATGGCCGACGAGCTGGTGGAGAAGCTGAACGCCGAAGCCAAGACGCTGCCCGGCGCCGCCCGTTGGAAGAAGGGCGAGAAGCATCCCGTGCTGAGCTTCACGGAGTTTTCTTCCGACGACCTGCCCGTGTCAGGCATCCGCTCGGTGGCCACCGCAGCCCCCTCTTCGCGCTGCTACAACCTGAGCGGCGTGGCCATAACGACCGCCCGACGCCATGGGCTCACCATCGTCCGCACGACGGATGCGAACGACAACGTCGTGGTGCGCAAGGTGATGAAGTGAGCATGAATTTTCCCGACAAATGCCTTCG
>CAMOTK010000023.1 GCA_946625715.1 uncultured Prevotella sp.
GGGTATACCGGATTTCGAGTCCAGCGCGATCGATCACTCTGCCAACCTTCCTTTTTGTTGCCTTTCTCGAATTGCGGTTGCAAAGGTACAACTATTTTTTGAAACCACCAAATTTATTCGAAAGAAAGTTTCTTTAAACGTTCACGAAGTTGTGGCGCTTCAGATTTTCTTATGCTCAGCGTAATCTGGCACGTATTGTCGTATGTCTGCGATACAATGCGTGGATTCATTTCCTTGACAATACGCATCACATCGTTCATCAGCGGATAGGCAAACGTATATTCTACGCGTTCTTCCACCTGTCGAACTACGATTTCTGCATGCGCAATAGCATCGGCTGCGGCCTCACGATAAGCAACAATGAGGCCGCTGGTACCAAGGTTGACACCACCATAGTAGCGAACAACCACTATCAGAATGTCGGTCAGTTCGTTGGAATTGATTTGTCCCAAAATAGGTTTGCCTGCCGTAGAAGAAGGTTCGCCGTCGTCGTTGGCACGGAACTCTCCCCTACCCGCTCCCAACATATAAGCGTAGCAAACGTGGCGCGCATCGTAGTACTTCTTCCGGTAGTCGGCCAACAACTGCTTCACCTCGTCGACCGTCTCAACGTGGTGGGCAAAAGCGAGGAATTTACTCCGTTTTTCGGAGTAGAATCCCTCGCTTGTAGACTTAATAGTTTTGAATTCGTCGGTCATTTACACCAATTTATGAATGACAAGGCCCGAACGGAGCTTCGGCTCAAACCAAGTGGCCTTCGGCGGCATGATTTTGCCACTGTCAGCAATGTTCATGATTTGTTGCATGCTCACTGGATAGAGCGCCAAAGCCATGCGCATCTCACCACTATCGACACGACGTTTCAGTTCACCCAAGCCACGTAAACCACCAACGAAGTCGATGCGCTTGTCGGAGCGCAGGTCTTTGATGCCTAAGATTTCGTCGAGAATCAATCTGCTCGAAATGTCAACGTCGAGCACGCCGATGGCATCATTATTGTCGAAGGTGCCTTCTTTTGCAGTGAGGCTATACCAATGCTGGTCGAGATAGAGCGAGAACTCGTGCAGTTTGGTCGGCTTATAGATTTCCGTACCCTTGTCTTCAACGATAAAGTTCACCTGAAGAGCAGCCAGGAACTCTTCCGACGACATGCCATTGAGGTCTTTCACGACGCGGTTGTAGTCGAGAATGGTCAACTGCGAAGCCTGGAAACATACGGCCATGAAATAGTTGTACTCTTCCTTGCCCGTGTGGTTGGGGTTCTGCTTCTGTTTCTCGGCGCCCACCAAAGCAGCGGCAGCCGAACGATGGTGACCATCGGCAATATAAAGACTCGGCATCTTGGCGAACTCTTCGGTGATGGTTTTCATGTCCTCGGCATCGCTGATTACCCAGAACTGATGGCGGAAACCGTCGATTGGTGCAATGAAGTCATACTCGGGTTCTGTAGCAGCATAGCGCATGATGAGTTTGTCGAGCACCTGATTGTCGGGATAAGCAAAGAACACCGGCTCAATGTTGGCATTGTTCACACGGACATGCTTCATGCGGTCTTCCTCTTTGTCGCGGCGAGTCAGCTCATGCTTCTTGATGCGGCCCTGCATATAGTCGTCTACGTAGGCACCAACCACAAGACCATACTGCGTCTTGCCATTCATGGTCTGTGCGTAGATATAATAATGTTCATCCTTGTCCTGCACCAGCCAGCCTTTATCCTGGAACTTCTGGAAGTTCTCGGCGGCCTTCTCATAGACGCGCGGATCATATTCGCTGGTACCTACGGGGAAGTCAATCTCCGGCTTGATGATGTGATAGAGACTCTTCTCGTTGTCGCCTGCTTCGGCGCGAGCTTCCTCACTGTCGAGCACGTCGTAGGGACGGCTCTCTACCTGTTCAACAAATTCTTTTGGTGGACGAATGCCACGAAACGGTTTGATTGTTGCCATAATATTCTTGAAGTTTATGAATTTCTGCCTGCAAAGATACAATTTATTTTTGTAATAGCCGAAGAAATTACCGATATTTCAGATGATAAAAAAATGAGGCCCGGACTTTTATTCGTCCGGACCCCATGTGAAAGGAAAATTAGTTAAAGAGTCATCACTTAGAAGCAGGAGCCGTCAGCGGATCATACTCACCGTTCTGACCAGACTTGAAGTAGTCTTCCCAACCGACTGTCTGAGGCAGTGTGGGATTCTTAATCTGTTCGTCCTGAGTAAGACCCCAGAAGTAGTAACGAGCGTTCCACTTGTTGTAAGCCGGCACATTCTCCGTACCCGACTGGTAGCTGTCGCCCTTGAGGGTCTTGCGCTGCAGATAGGTGTTGTAGAATGTCACGAGGTTGTTCAGCTGGTCAGACAGCGGCGTGGTCACCACCTTCTGGTTGATATCTACGGCGAAGGCATCGCGCTCAGCACGTGTCAGCTTGCGTGTCTTCTCGTTCAGCAGCGGGTCGGGATTGACGCTGTCCTTCACTTCGAGAGGCGAAGACATTGTCACGACAGTACCCTTTGAGGTCTTGTTGCCATAGATACGGCCACTGGTGCCGTCGGTGTAGTTCAGAGCGTCCTGCAGACGGAACTCAATCTGGTCGTCGCGTACCTGGTTCTCAGGCAGACCGTAAGCCTTGAAACCGAGCCATGTGCAAGTGTTGGTGATTTCGCCAGTGAGCGGCTGAGCACCAATAGCAGAGAAGCCTGCTCCACCGTCGAAGAGCAACCAGCGACGCATGTCCTCGAAGCGCTTGCCCTCATAGGCAAACTCAATCTGGCGCTCGTAGAGGATAGCCGACATACAGGTAGCCTTATTTGAACCTACAGCAGCATCGAGGCCATAGTTGCCATCAGCGCCAGCAGAGAGACCTGCACGGTGACGGATGCGCTTCAGTACTTCCATAGCTTCTTCGGGATGACCAGCCATACAAGCTGCTTCAGCATAGTTGAGCAGCACCTCAGCATAGCGAATCTCCATCGTCATCGTAGCGCACTCGCGGAAACCAACGTTCTTACCAGAGGTATTGAAGTTATAGTTCTTCGAAGTGTTCACGTCGAGGTCGTCGCTGAACTTACGGACATACATACCATGACCACTGTCGAGCAGGTTGTCGGCAGCCCAGTGTCCCTTAGGATTGGGGATGTTGTAGTCATTGACATCGTTATACCAATAATAGTTCCAGAGGATGTACTTGTCGCCCGTATAAGGGTTGTTGCTCGACGAGGTGTTGGGGTCGCCGTCGAAACGCCAGTAGACACCGGGGAAGGCAAACGTACGATAGAAACGCGGGTCGCGGTTCAGGAAGGGGTGAGCCTTGTCGTACGGCTTCGAAGAAGGCGTGAGGTTGGTGTAGTTGTTGTAAGTCTCCGGACGCTTACCATCCGACATTGGGAAGAGGTCGATGATTTGCTCGGTAGGCGTCTTACCGTTGTTACCCAGAGTGTTTGCAGGACGTGCACCCTGTTCCCAGAGATTGTTACGCTGGTAGTCAGGTGTCAGGTCAGGTGTGTACGTGTTGTAACGCGATACGAAAACGCCTTCGGGATTGTCGGCAATACCGAGGAACATCAGCGCCCAACCGCTACCGTTCACACCGGGAGCATTCTCGTTGGCCAGCGAATAGCCACAAGCCGAGATGGTGGGCAGTTCGTTCTTAATGGTCTCGTAGGCTTTCTTCCAGCGCTCAGAATCGGTAGTGCGGTTGAAGAGCGGGCTTGCCCACAGCACCATGACGCGATGCTTCAGAGCCAGACAGGTACCAGTGGTCACCTGACCATATTTAGAAGGATCCCATTTCTTCTCTACGGTGCGTGCCTTCAGCATTTCGGCAGCCTTGTCGAGCTCGGTGACGATAAAGTTGTAGACCTGCTCGGCATTAGAGCGCGGTGTTACAGACTCGGGCACAGGGTTCAGCACCTCAGTCACAATGGGTATACCACCATAGTAGCGGAACAACATGTAGTAGCACCAAGCACGCAGGAAGTAAGCCTGACCGAGCAGTTCGTCCTTCTCGTCCTGAGAGAGCGAGCCGTTAGAGATGCCACGGATGGTTTCGTTGATTTCGCGGATACGACCCCACGACGAACCGAAGTAGCCAGGAGCCTGGCTCTTACCAGTCACGGTGTTCATGTCCTGCTCGGGATCGAGGAAGGTACTGAAACCGTAGTACTCCTCAGTGGCCTTCGAGTGGTTGTCGCTCATGCCCACGCTGTTGTACTGCCACAAGCTCGCCGTGCCCTGAATGTTGGGCAGCGTGATGCGGTAGCACTCATTCAGACGGGCTTCAGCTCCAGAGTAATAGTTGTAGATTTCAGTCGACACATTGCTGTAGTTCTTCTTGTCCTGAATGAACTCGTCGCTACAGCTACTGACGACAGCGACACCTGCTACAGCGAACAGGACGGCGCCTATATTGAATATCTTTTTCATATACTTACGTTGAATTAGAATGATACGTTAAGACCAACAGTGAACTTACGCAGCGTAGGATACGAACCGTAGCTCATCATCGGGTCGATGAAGTGGTCGGGATAAGGATTGTAGAAGCTCAGCAGGTTCTGGCCGGTGACGTTCACACGTGCAGAAGAAATGCCAATGAACTGGCAAACCTTCTTCGGGAGCTTGTAGGCCAGAGTGATACGGTTCAGGGTGAAGCGAGCACCGCTGACACGCCAGAACGAAGACTGCTTGCTGTTCACGTCGGCAAAGCGCAGGTTAGGATACTTGGCGTCGTGGTTGGCAGCCTGAATCAGATTGCCGCTGGCATCATAGATGTCCTCATAGACATACATGTTGTCGGGATTCCAGAACGAAGGCATGTTCACATACTCTAAGCGCTGATAGCCCTTGCTGTTGTTGGCGCTGATGCCATCGACAGGCGAGAGAGCCGAACCGGGCACGAAGCTATAGCCACCCCAGCTGGCACCCAGCTGAGCGGTGATAGAGAAGTCCTTGTATTCACCGTTCAGGTTGAGCGTGAAGTGATAAGGATTGGCACGGTTAGAAAGACGCACCTCGTCGAGACCGTCGACAATGCCGTCGGGACCGTCGTAGGCTTTCTTATCTTGGTTCCACTGGCCACGTACATCCTTGTAAATCAGCATACCCGGACGCACCTGATCCTGAGTCATACCCATGTAGGTCTTGATGTTGTACTGCTTGAAGTACTCAGCAATGTCCTGATAGCTGCGGAACATGCCGATGCACTGCATACCCCACGAACCGCGGTCGGTACGCTCGCCCTCAGCAATCGACTTATAATAGTCTTTTGTGGGCCATTCGGCCAGAAGCACCTTGTTGTCGCTGAAGCCAGTGTTCAGCTGCACCTTGTACTTGAAGTCCTTGCCAATCTTGTCGCGCCAGGTGATACCGATTTCAGTACCCCAGCTGTTCATCTTACCATAGTTCTGGTCGGCACCTGTCGTACCAACGGTCGTAGGAATCGTGCCGTTGAAGGCGAGCAGCATGTCGCGATCCCAAACGTAGTAGGCATCGAGATTGAAGCTCAGACGACCCTGCAGCACGCCAAAGTCGACACCAAAGTTGCCTTTGTAAGACTTATCCCACTTCACGTCCTCGTTGACACGAGCACCATTGTTGGCCAGAATGTGTGCACCAGCATAATCCATCAGACCGCTACCGAAGATAGCACCCTTATCGTTGTTGATGTTGTAGGTGACCATCCACTGCCAAGCATCGATATTGTCACGACCGGTCAGACCAAACGAAGCGCGAACCTTCAGGAAGTCGAGCCAGTTGACGTTCTTCATGAACTTCTCTTCGCTGACAATCCAGCCTGCCGACAGCGAGGGGAAGAAGCCCCAGTAGTTGCGGCGATGGAACTTCTGCGAAGCATCGGAACGCATCAGGAATTCAACGAGGTACTTGTCGGCATAGTTATAGTTCAGGCGGCCGATGTACGACAGCTGAGCGCTCTCGCCACGACCCCAGGTAGAACTGGTCTTACCACCATTGTTGGTGTCGATAGAGTTCGACTGGCCAGTCGAGAATTCGTAGGGCTTGGTGCCCTGACCGAGCAGGTCTTCATATTCCGACTCAGACTTCTCAATCGAGAACAGCGCGTTGACGCCGTGCAGACCGAAGTCGCGTGCATAGGTCAGCGTGAAGTTAAGCTGGTAGTTGTCCGAGCGGTTCATGGTACGCTGCAGATAGCCACCGTCGGCACCGTTGTTGACGGGTGCGTTGTTGTGGCCCAGCAGGAAGTTGTTTTCAGCAATAATGTCGTTGTAGTCTTCGCCAGCAGCGCCAGTCGGTGTGAAGAGGTGTTCGCCGCTACCCGTGCGCTGGTTGAGCATGTAGATGTTGTAGGCCGTACCAAACTCGTTGTTCTTATTAGTGCTGATGGCCTTCGAATAGCTTACACGAGCCTTCAAACCCTTCAGTACATCGACGAAACCGAAGTCCAGGTCGACAGCACCGTTGATGTAGAGGTTAGAGTTCATCGAACGGGTGTAGTCGTTGGAGTTCTGCAGATACTCGTAGTTGTAGTTCTGGCGAGTGGTGATTTCCTTGTTGGTCACACCATAGGTAGCCATAGCATGTCCTTCGAGTGTCTCAGGAATGTAGCGGGGATGCGTGAGCAGCGACAGATAGTCCATTTCCTTACTGCTGTTCTGCACCTTCATCAAGGGGCTGTTCTGCTTGCCATAGTCGCCCGACACAGCGAGCGAAGCCTTAATCCACTTACCAATCTTCAGGTCGGTGCCTGCACGGAAGTTCCAACGGTCATAGTCGAGCTTGCCGAGGTTACCACCCTGCTTGAAGTAAGATACGCTGGCATAGTAGTTGGCCTTCTCGGTAGCACCGCTCAGGTTGATGCTGTGCTGATGGGTGATGGCTGTCTTCCAGTGGTCCTTCAGCAGGTCGTAGTTCAGACTCTTCATAGCCTCGAGCTCGTCGTTCTGGAAGAGGTCCAGACGCGAGTCGATACCAGTCTCAGTGTCGTCGGCCATGCGGACAGCGTTCCACAGGCGACCGTAGTTGTAGGCATTGAGCATCTTCGGAGTCTTCACAGCGTTGGTGATACCTACGGTACCGCTATAGCTGATTTGGGGAGCACCCATCTTACCCTTTTTCGTAGTAACGAGCACGACACCGTTAGCAGCGCGAGCACCATAGACGGCGGCAGCTGCGTCCTTCAGAATCGAGATAGACTCGATGGTAGAAGCGTCGAGGTTGTTGAATGCGTTGGCATCGAGAATGAAGCCATCGATAACGTAAAGAGGGGGCTGAGCTTCCACACCCAGAGCCGTCAGGTTGTTGGCACCACGAATAGACAGCGTAGAAGCGTCGCCAGGACGGTTGCCTTCAGAAGTGATGTCAACACCATTGACCAGACCCCTCAGCGAACCAGCCAGGTCGTTGGTGGCGAGGTCGGTGATTTCGCCCACGGGCACTGTTTCGACAGAACCCGTCAGGTGGGCCTTCTTCTGAGTACCGTAACCCACAACCACCACTTCTTCGAGCTGCTGCGAGTCTTCCTTGAGCACCACCTTCGGGTTGTTCAGGTTGGAGATGGTTTCAGAGATATAGCCAATATAGGATATCACAATCTGAGCCTTTGCAGGCACGTTGGTTAATGTGAAGTTACCATCGAGGTCGGTAATGGTACCAGTACCACTACCCTTCACCTGTACTGTAGCACCGATGATAGCCTCACCGTTCTGGTCGACCACCGAGCCTTTTACAGTACGCTGTGCTGAAACAGCCATCGAAACGAAGGCCATCAGCATGAGGATGATATATTTTTTCATATCCATTTATACCTTATTTATTAATAATAGGATTATTGAAGCCATCTGGGATCGCCGATTGTGCTCGAAATAGGTCCATTGGCCTTAAAGTTCACGCCGCCGTTGGGAGCATTCAAATCAAGGGGCTTCAGCATGCTATTGAGTTTATCTGCATTATCATTACAACCGAAAGCATCTTCTTCAGTAGCGCAACGCGTTTTGTCAGTATCATCAACTTTGTTTTTAATACCCCAAACGGTATTTGTCGCAATATTAACATTTAAAGTATTATTACCCTGAATAAACTTCTGTAAACGCCATGTGTCGTAACAAATGTTGTTGTTGAAAGTAATGGTATAAGAAGCAGCATTAGGTGTGTTGTTACCAAACTCCTTGTCCGACATCGTCTTCACAAAGGTGTTGTCGGTCAGCGTGCAGCTACCGGTAGCGGTGCTGAAGATCTTGCCGAGGTCCTTGTTCTGGAAACGGATAACACGGTTCTTGGAATTGTCCTTAATGTTGTAGAGTGTGCTCTCCTTGATAGTAATATTGCGCACAGAGCCATACCAAGTGTGGTCGGTGCCACCCTTCGGATAGACTGCCTTGTTGTTGATAGCGCAGATAATAGCGGCATCGCCATACTTGGTGCCATCGTTGTCGAGCTGAACAATACAGTTGACTATGCGAACGTCTTCAACAGCCCAAGGATAAGAACCCGTGAAGAACAGGCAAGCCTTGACATTCTTGAACCAGCAGTCTTCTATAATGACGGGGTCAACGAGATGATAAGCCTTGTCCGATTCTGCCTTCTGAGCGTCGGTTGGGTCATTGGTGAGTTCTACAACGCCCTTGCTGTCTTGCTCTGTGCAGTCGAAGTTAATCCACTTTATCTTCAAGCCGGCACCAGTGCGGATAACACCGTCGACGCCAAACTTCACGATAGGATGGTTGAGCTTGTTGCCGCGGAAAGTCACCTTGTGCTGACCAAAGTCGATTTCTTCGTTAATCTCGTAATTGGCACCGGCCAATTCGAAGGCCTGCTCGTCTTCAGTGTCCTTGATGTTTGCCTTCACAAACGCAACGATGTCCGCGTCGGCAGGAATCACCTGAGCTTCAATCATGGTGCTGTAGGCAAATACCGTAGCATTTTCTGGTGCAGTGTTGTGCAGCTTGTCGTTGGCAAGTGTCTGCACCGTGATTTGATACTTCGTGTCTTCAGCCTTTGGGAAGAGGAAGAAGCACTTGTCGGTGGTAGTCTCCTTAACAACAGGAACGGGCGTTGCGCCGTCCACATTGTCAACCTTGTAGGAGTAACCACCGGCACCTTCTACAACATCCCACTTCACCTGGATGCTCTCACTACCGTCGGCATTGACCACAGTGGTGAAATTGGCCTTAGTGAGTTCGGGAGATGCAAGCTGAGTACCCGTCACCTTACTGGTGAAGGTCTCGTCGTCGTCGAATCCTTTCGAGCAAGAAGACATCGTGGCCAGAGCCATGCAGCCTCCCAAGCAAAGGATTGCAACTTTAGTCATCTTTTTTCTCATAAGTTGTTTTTTGGTTTAAGTTAATAAATTTTGTAAGTTTTGTTTGATTTGTTTCTTTAGTTTTCTAATTTTTCGGTTTTTTATTTAATCTTTTTAAAGACGCACATATTTTAAATATGTCATCATTCAGCGAAAACTTTTTTAAAACTTCTCAGAAGCTCATGAGTTATAGCCTCAAGAGAAACACCCTCCCAGAAATTTTGCAAAAAAAAGGCAAAGTGTCATATTTTCCTCGGAAACGCCTTTCTACAAAGGGTTTAAGACGCATGACCCTTTTTTCAAAAGTGTCATAAAGTGTCATGCGTTTCGGAGCAATAAAAAGTAAAACAAGTTGTTTTACTATCGCTTGCTTACGCCTGTAGATGGGCAAAGCGCCGTTTTTCGTCGGTAAAACAACTTGTTTTACTTTCATGTTAATCGTTCCGTCAGTTGCGTATTCAGAAGACATCGGGTTGGTCTATTGGAACTTCTGTCTGTGTTTCTGGTTTTGTGCCTTTTGGGGGGTGAAATTCAGTCCGCCCGAAGGTCCTTTTACCCCACGATACTGCTGATAGCGCTGGCGTATTTTCCGCACATAATCGACCGTTTCAGAGCCGCGCATGTAACCATTTTTTACTAACGGGTCCTGATAATATTGCGGTTCGCTGAGCCGCAGCACGTAGGGTGCCACCTCTACCCAACGACGTTCGTTCTTACCGTCGCGACGCGCCAAAGCCATCGCGTCGCGAATGTGATAACAGCCTCCGTTGTAACTGGCCAAGACGAAGTTCTGTCGCTCGTGTTTCGGAATGTCTGAGAAGGTGTTTTCCAGCTTCGCAATAAACTTTACCGCGCCGGCTATATTCTGCTGTGGCTCAAACAGTTTCTCTGCCGGCACCCCAATCGTGCTGGCCGTGCTCGGCATGATTTGCATCAGACCTTTCGCGCCGGCAAAAGAGACGGCCAGAGGGTCGAAGCACGACTCCTGATAACACTGAGCAGCCAACAGGCGCCAATCCCAATGGATTTCGCGGGCATACTGCACAAACAAGCCGTCGTAGCGCGAGATGACCCCACCCTGCCGATTGAGCATTGGCGAAAAGACACGCCGCCTGACGCCACCAGTTGCGAGTAGGCGCTTCTCTTCCTTGCCGATTTCTGCCAGTCGACGAGGCGAATACCAGGCTTTGAAGGCCTTTGCCAACGCGGGTTTGTCGCCACTGATGTAGATGGTGTCGCGTGTGGCCGTCAGGTCGGGGTCGTCGTCAATGAGTCGCTGGCGCATCTCGGTGGTGTCGCGACAGATGTCGACGCGCAGTCGAACACCCAGATGGTCGGCAAAGCGCTGAGCAACGAGATAGCGCAAGCCCAATTGTTGTCCGCGATAGTCGTAATAGGTGGCAGGTCCGCGCAGCGTGAGCAGAATCATTTCGCCCGCCTGCTGAATGTCGGA
Source organism: uncultured Prevotella sp. (assembly GCA_946625715.1). Taxonomy (GTDB): domain Bacteria; phylum Bacteroidota; class Bacteroidia; order Bacteroidales; family Bacteroidaceae; genus Prevotella. The sequence goes on from CAMOTK010000023.1 coordinate 10,725, forward strand.
AAGGTCGAAGTCGTCAGACGTTGGAATGCTGTCTAACACCTCGCCCCAAGGAGTGGTGATGGGCTCTTCGCGCTGACCGCTACACGCCGCCAACGCCATGAAAAGCAGCATATATATACTTTTTCCTTTCACTTCGATAGGTTTTTCGGTGCAAAAATACGCATTTTATTGCACAATCAAGAATCTTTTCGTAAATTTGCAACGATTTTTAAGTAAGTATATCAGAATATAGAAGAAAAAGATGTTAAGAATTGCCGTACAATCTAAAGGTCGTCTGTTCGACGACACGATGAATCTGCTGGCCGAGGCAGACATTAAAATCAGTGCTTCGAAGCGAACGCTGCTCATCCAGTCAAGCAATTTCCCGCTGGAAGTGCTCTATCTGCGCGACGACGATATTCCGCAGAGCGTAGCTTCCGGTGTGGCCGACATTGGCGTGGTGGGCGAAAACGAGTTCTTGGAGCGCGACGAGGACGCCGATATCATCTCGCGCTTAGGCTTCTCCAAGTGCCGCCTGTCGCTGGCCATTCCGAAGGAAACCGACTATCATGGTGTGGAGTGGTTCAACGGAAAGAAGATTGCCACGTCCTATCCGCATATCCTGCAGCGCTTTCTCAACGACCATCATATTACGGCAAAGATTCATGTCATCACGGGAAGCGTGGAGATTAGTCCTGGAATAGGCTTGGCCGACGGTATCTTCGACATCGTCAGCAGTGGTTCGACGCTCATCAGCAACAATCTGCATGAGGTGGAGGTCGTGATGAAGAGCGAGGCGCTGCTCATTGGCAACAAGGACATGAGTGCCGAAAAGCGGGCGCTGCTCGAGCAGTTGCTGTTCCGCTTTAAGGCCGTGAAGGACGCCGAGGACAAGAAATATGTGCGCATGAACGCGCCCAAAGCCCGTCTGCAGGAGATAATCGATGTGCTGCCGGGCCTGAAGAGTCCTACGATTATTCCCTTGGCCGACGATGCGTGGTGCAGCGTTCACACGGTGCTCGACGAGAAGCGCTTTTGGGAGATTATTGGTAAACTGAAGGAAATGGGGGCACAGGGTATCCTTGTGACGCCGATTGAGAAGATGATTATATGAGAATATATAGATTTCCGGAGAAACAGGCGTGGAGCGAGATTGTGGCGCGTCCGCACTTGGATGTGTCGCAGCTCAATGCTACGGTTGCCAGCGTGCTGGCCGATGTGAAGGCACGGGGCGACGAGGCGGTGAAAGCCTATGAAGAGAAGTTCGACCACGCTGTTTTGACAGCCTTGGCCGTCACCGACGAAGAAATCAGCGAAGCCGAACAGCTGGTTTCCGACGACTTGAAAGCAGCTATCCGTCTGGCACATCACAACATCAAGGTGTTCCACGAGTCGCAACGCTTCGTCGGGCAGCATGTGGAGACGCAGCCGGGTGTGGTATGCTGGCAAAAGAGCGTGCCCATCGAGCGTGTAGGCCTCTATATTCCGGGCGGCACTGCCCCACTCTTCTCTACCGTACTCATGTTGGCTACGCCTGCAAAGATTGCGGGTTGCAAGGAGATTGTGCTGTGCACGCCGCCAAATGCCGAAGGCCGCGTGAACCCCGCCATTCTCGTAGCCGCCAAAACGGCCGGCGTGAGCAAGATATTCAAGGCTGGCGGCGTGCAAGCCATCGGCGCAATGGCCTACGGAACGGAATCGGTGCCCAAGGTCTACAAGATTTTCGGTCCGGGCAACCAGTATGTGATGGCGGCCAAGCAGCAAGTGAGTCTGCACGATGTGGCCATCGATATGCCGGCCGGTCCGTCGGAAGTGTGTGTCGTTGCCGACGAAACGGCCAACGCCGAGTTTGTAGCAGCCGACTTGTTATCGCAAGCAGAGCACGGCATCGACTCGCAGGTGATACTCATCACCACCAGCGAAACCATGCTTCAGCAGGTGCAAAACGAGGTTGACCGACAACTTGAACTGTTGCCACGTAAGGCAATGGCAGCCAAGACGTTAGAGAATAGTCAGTTTGTGCTCTTAAAGTCGGCTGAAGAGATGATGGCACTGGCCAATCTCTATGCGCCCGAACACCTGATTATTCAGACAAAAGACTACGAGCAGCTGGCCGAACAGGTGGTCAATGCTGGCAGCGTGTTCTTAGGAAAATATGCTTGTGAGAGTGCCGGCGACTATGCCAGCGGCACCAACCACACACTGCCCACTCACGGCTATGCAACTGCCTATAGCGGCGTCAATCTGGACAGTTACCAGCGCAAAGTGACGTTCCAGCATCTGACGGAAGAAGGCATCAGAAACATCGGACACGCCGTGGAACTGATGGCCGAAGCCGAACAGCTCGACGCCCACAAGCGGGCAATGACTGTGAGAATGAGAGAGTTGAACATTGAAAAGTGAGCATTATGAAATCGCTTGAAGAACTGACAAGACCCAACATCTGGACGCTGGCACCCTATAGCAGCGCCCGAAACGAATATGCCGGACGCGAAGCCCGCGTGTTTCTCGATGCCAACGAGAATCCCTACAATGCACCGTATAATCGCTATCCCGACCCGCTCCAGCTGGAACTGAAGAAGCAGTTGTCGAAAATAAAAGGGGTGCCCGCCGAGAACATCTTTCTCGGCAACGGCAGCGACGAGGCCATCGACCTGCCCTATCGCTGTTTTGCCCAGCCGGGCGTCGACAATGTGGTGGCCATTGAGCCCACATACGGCATGTATAAGGTGTGTGCCGACATCAACGACGTAGCGTATCGCCCGGTGCTGCTCGACGAGAACTTCCAGATGAAGGCCGACGACCTCTTGGCTGCCTGCGATGCGCATACGAAGATGATTTGGATTTGTTCGCCCAACAACCCCACGGGCAACAACCTCAACCGCGAGGAGATAGAGCGGGTGTTGCAGCAGTTCGACGGTTTGGTGATTGTCGACGAGGCCTATGCCGACTTCACGCCGCAGCGCTCGTTCCGCTTCGACTTGCCCAAATATCCCAACCTCATCGTGCTGCAAACCATGAGCAAGGCGTGGGGCTGCGCGGCCATTCGTCTCGGTATGGCTTTTGCCAGCAAGGAGATTATTGACATATATAATAAGGTGAAGTATCCCTACAACGTCAATCTGCTCACGCAGCAACAGGCACTTGAGGCACTGAAAGACCCGTTCGAGGTAGATAAGTGGGTGAAAATCCTGCTGCAAGAGCGCTACCGCATGATGGAAGCCTTCGCCGTGCTGCCCATCTGCGAGAAAATCTATCACTCGGATGCCAACTTCTTCTTGGCCAAGATGACCGACGCGCAGCGCATCTACGACTATTTGGTCGACTGCGGGGTGATTGTCCGCAATCGCACGAAGGTGCAGTTGTGCCATAACTGTCTGCGCATTACGGTGGGCACGAAGAACGAAAATGCAGAGCTAATTGCCGCTTTAAGACAATATACGTAAAGAAAATCAAAACGAATTGTGCGAAATGTCATTTTTTTGACGTACCTTTGCACGCTGAAATCATAAACAACAACAGATATGCTTACACTAAAACTCATTACTGAGGAAACCGACCGCGTGATTCGTGGCCTTGAAAAGAAACGCTTCAAGGGTGCTAAAGAGGCAATCGACCAGGTACTGGCTCTCGACAAGCAACGCCGTGAAGCACAACAGCAGTTAGACAAAAACCTCAACGAACAGAAGCAACAGTCGGGACAAATCGGCCGACTGATGAAAGAGGGCAAGCGCGAGGAAGCCGAACAGATAAAGGCTGGTGTGGCTGCCCTGAAGGAAGCTTCGAAGCAACTGGAAGAACAGATGCAGACGGCTCAGGACGAAATGACCCGCCTGCTCTGCCAGATTCCAAACATACCTTACGACGAAGTGCCTGAGGGCTCTTGCGCCGAGGACAACCATGTGGTGAAATCGAACCTGCGCGAATGCCATGAGGGCGACACCGTTGGCAACTGGGATGTGAACCCGAAGCTGGGCATCGACAATCCCCTGCCCCACTGGGAGCTGGCCAAGAAATACAACCTCATCGACTTCGACTTGGGCGTGAAGATTACCGGTGCCGGCTTCCCCGTCTATATCGGTAAGGGTGCCCGCCTGCAGCGCGCGCTCATCAACTTCTTCCTCGACGAAGCACGCGCCAGCGGCTATACGGAAATCATGCCGCCTACGGTGGTCAATGCCGCATCGGGCTATGGTACGGGTCAGCTGCCCGACAAGGAAGGTCAGATGTATCATTGTGAGGTCGACGACTTCTATCTGATTCCGACGGCCGAGGTGCCCGTGACGAACATCTATCGCGACGTGATTCTCGACGAGAAAGACCTGCCCATCAAGAACTGCGCCTACACCGAGTGCTTCCGCC
>CAMOTK010000024.1 GCA_946625715.1 uncultured Prevotella sp.
TTTTTTATTTGATATTTTTCTCGTTGAGCGCCTTGCTGTAACGAGCCGCATTCTGCAGATGCTCCTGATAGGTGCGGGCAAAATTGTGCGTGCCCGAGAAGTCTTCTTTTGCACACATGTACAGGTAGTCGTGGGCAACATAGCCCAACACGGCATCGATGCCCTTGACACTGGCAATCTTGATGGGGCCCGGGGGTAAACCTGTATTCCGATAGGTGTTGTAGGGACTGTTGGTACGAAGCATGTTGTTGTAGATGCGGCGCAATCCGAAATCTTGCAGGGCAAACTTCACGGTGGGGTCGGCTTGCAGGGGCATATCGGCCTTCAGACGATTGATGTACATGCCTGCAATCATAGGTTTCTCGCTGTTGTTGGAGGTCTCCTCGTCGATGATGCTGGCCAGCGTGCACACCTCGTTGACGCTCATGCCTATTTGCTCGGCTTTGTGTCGTCGTCCGTTGTTCCAGAAAGCTTCGTGCTCCTTCTGCATGCGCTTGACAAAGTTCTCGAGCGACGTGTTCCAGTACACCTCGTAGGTGTTGGGCACAAAGAGGCAGGCAATGGTGGTGGTATCGTAGCCCATCTGCTGACAGAAGTCCTGACTTGTCAGTGCCCGGACAATGGTGGTGCTGTCTATCATGAGCTTGCGACCTAATACGCCAGCCAGGATGGGCATGGTGCGACTCTCGGGAATGGTAAGCATCAAAGGCGCCTGCTGTCCGTTCTTCAGGCGGCGGAACACGCTGAGCACATTGTCGTCGGGTTCAATGGCGAAGCGCCCTGTGCGCACATTCTGCTCGTAGCCAGCATGACGGAGTAGGGTAGTCAGGCCTCGCATCCCATGACTTGTAGCTATGGGGGCCAAACGGGCGTAAACGGAGTCGGCCGTATCGTCGTCGTCGATGTAGACATACTGTTGGGTTTCGCTTGCTGAGAAGCTGGAAAGGAAGTAGAGATAGGCCACGGCCACAATGCCAATCAGCACGATGCCTGCGGCGATAAGATAATATTTGGCTTTGATTGCTTTCATCTGTTTTTTGCTTTTCATTGAAAAAATCGGTGCAAAGGTAATGGATTTTACTGAAAAAACACTATCTTTGCACATAAAACTTTTTCAGATGAAGCTTAAATTCACTATACACTACCGTACACAGTGGGGCGAAGCCCTGATGGTGGCCATTGATTTCCGCTGCAGTGACGGCACTTCGAAGCATCAAGAGTTGCTCATGCAGACGCAAGACGGCGACTTTTGGCATGCTGAAACGGCCGCTGTGGCTTCACGCCAGCATCCCTTCAGCGCCATTACATATATATATAAGGTGGTCGACGGCGATGGGAAAACATTGCGGCAAGAATGGGCACAGGTGCCGCGTTGCTACTACTATGATGCAGCAGCCGACTACACCTTTCCCGACCAGTGGCGCGACCGTCCGCTGCCCTTCCATCTCTATAGTAATGCCTATCTTATTAGTAGGCAAATGTCCTATAATGAAGTGGTAGAGGTGCTGCCTTTGCCGCGCTTCCGCAAGACCATTGTCTTCCGATTGTCGGCACCTCAACTGCAGCAAGGTCAGCAAGTTGCGGTCATCGGGTCGCATCCGGCGTTGGGTTCTTGGAATCCCGCCCGCTATTTGCCCATGCACTATGCCGGCCAGCACGAGTGGTTGCTTTCTCTCAATGCCGACGCCATGCAGATGCCGCTCGAGTATAAGTTTGTAGTGGTCGATCAGAACGCTCACCAACTGATTGCTTGGGAAGAAGGTGACAATAGGTTGGTGGCCGACGAACTGAAAGACGGCGAGGTACGCGTGCTTTATGGCGACCCCTTGCGGCTGTGCGAACCTGCGTGGCGTGCTGCTGGCGTGGTCGTACCCGTCTTTGCCCTTAGGAGCGAGCATTCCTGCGGAGTGGGCGACTTCGGTGACTTAAGATTGCTCGTTGATTGGGCTGTCAGAACGGGCATGAAGATTATTCAGCTTCTGCCCCTCAACGACACTACTACCAACCACCGATGGGGCGACAGCTATCCTTATAATATCGTTTCGGCGTTTGCCTTGCATCCACATTATCTCGATCTTGAACAACTGGGCCCTTTGAAGGACAAACAGCGCATGACGGCCTTTCGCCGGCAGCAGCGAGAACTCAACGCTCTTGCGTACAGTGATTACGAAGCTGTAGACCGCGTGAAATCATCATACATCGACGAGGTCTTTGCCGAGCGTGGTGCTGCCCTGCTGGCCACCAAAGCGTTTAAGGACTGGCTGGCAGCCAATGACGCGTGGTTGCCGGCTTATGCCAAATGGTTGGGCGGCGATGCCGAGAAAACATTTTTCGTTCAGTATCATCTGCATCAGCAACTGAAGGCTGCTGCCGACTATGCCCGCCAAAAGGGAGTTGTGTTCAAGGGAGATTTGCCCATTGGCGTCAACCGCAACAGTGCTGAAACAACTCTGCATCCGCAGTTTTTCCATCTTGATAGTCAGACGGGAGCACCCCCAGATGCCTTCGCGCAACAAGGGCAGAACTGGGGATTCCCAACCTACAACTGGGATGCCGAAGAGGCCGACGGTACTACTGTAGCTGTATGGTTTCGTCAGCGGCTCAGCCACATGGCACAGTACTTCGACGCTCTGCGCATCGACCACGTGCTTGGCTTCTTTCGTATTTGGGAAATTCCTGCCGACGCTCTCTTTGGTACACTTGGCCATTTCGCACCGGCCTTGCCGCTCACTGCAGGCGAGATTGAATACTTCGGGTTGCCCTTTCGCAAGAGTTTCCTCACCCGACCGTTCGTCAACGACCGTATCATTGAGCGTCTCTTCGGTATGCATGCCCAATATGTGCGCGACACCTTCTTGATAGCTCGTGCCTACGGGCTCTACGACCTGAAAGAAGAAGTAAACACCCAGCAGAAGGTGCGACAGTACTTTGAAGGGCGAGGCGACGAGAACAGCTTGTGGATTCGCGATGGTCTCTATCGGCTTATTGCCAATGTACTCTTTGTAGAAGACCCCCGACAGTCCGACATGTACCATCCGCGCATAGCCGCCTATCAAGAGCCCGTCTTCAGCGTGCTCAGCAGTGAAGAGCAAGATGCTTACATGCGCCTATACAATAATTATTATTATCAGCGCCATAACATGTTTTGGGGTAGTGTGGGCATGCAGCGTCTCAACGATGTGCTATGCGACACCCGAATGCTGGTGTGTGCAGAAGATCTCGGTATGTTGCCCGACTGTGTTGAGCCCGTGCTCGATGTGCAACGCATCCTTACCCTCGAAATTCAGCAGATGCCTAAGCAGAGTGGGGTGGAGTTTGCTCATCTCGATGGCAATCCTGTCAGAAGCGTAGCCACACCGACCACTCACGATATGGCACCCCTGCGGCTCTGGTGGGAAGAGCGTCCTGAGCGCACTCAGCGCTTTTATACCACGATGCTGCAGAAACAAGGGCGAGTGCCAGAACATCTGCCAGCCCACATTGCCGAGGAAATTATTGCACGTCACCTCTATTGTCCGTCGATGCTCTGCATGATTTCGTTGCAAGACTGGTTGGCGATGGATGCCGAGTTACGTTCTAAGTCACCACGCGAGGAACGCATCAATGTGCCTAGCGACCCTCTCAACCATTGGCAGTATCGCATGCACCTCACACTCGAATCGCTCATTAAAGCCGAGCGCTACAACGATAAAATCAAGATGATGATAACCCGTTCTAAACGCAGCTGATATGGATACCTTCATCTTTGACCTCGACGGAACGCTGCTCGACACCCTCGACGACCTCATGGCCGCCGTCAACTATGCCCTGACCGTCCACCACATGCCTCAACGTTCGCGCGAAGAGGTGCGCTGCTTTGTTGGCAACGGTGTGCAGAAACTCGTTGAAAGGGCTGTTCTGGAAGGCACGCCCCACGACACCACTATGGATGTTCTCGACACCTTCCGCCAATACTATTTGCAGCATGCCATCGACCGCACGCGCCCTTATGATGGAATCCCTGAAGTGCTTAATGTGCTGAAGCAGCGTGGCAAACATGTGGCTGTGGTTAGCAATAAGTTTTACCGCGCTACTCAAGAGCTTTGTCTGCACTTCTTCCCTAATACCGTCGATGTAGCTATAGGCGAGCACGAGGCTGAGGGCATCAGAAAGAAACCTGCTCCCGATACGGTCATCGAGGCCTTGCGCCAGTTGGGTGTCGGTCGTGAACGAGCTGTCTATATCGGCGATAGCGACGTCGATGTCCAAACAGCCCGCAACAGTAAAATGGCTTGCGTAAGTGTGCTTTGGGGTTTCCGCGACCGCGATTTCCTCTTGGCCCATGGGGCTACTCGTTTTGTAGAACGTCCCGAAGAACTTCTTGAACTCTGAATATCCAAACATAATGCTGATTACTCGCCGCTCATTCATCGCCTGCCTAATGGCTATCGCAACATTTGGCGCAGCCGCTCAAGAGAAAAAGACCTTCACAGTCTTGAAGGCCAACCCCATCACGTCAATCAAGAATCAAAGTCGTAGCGGTACTTGTTGGGACTTTGCAACGCTGGCTTTCTTCGAAGGAGAAATCTTACGACAGACAGGTCGTACATACGACCTATGTGAGATGTTTGTGGCCAACAAAAACTACATGGACGAAGCCATCTATTACGTCCGCATGCACGGCGACATGCGTTTCTCGGAAGGTGGTTCGGCTGACGATGTGCTTGCTGTGCTTAGCACACACGGTATTTGTCCAGAAGAAGCGATGCCCGCGCCTGGGTCGCTCACGGGCGACTCGCTGGCCAACTTCACGGAGTTCTTCAATCTCCTCACGCCTTATGCTACTGCTGTGGCACGTAATCAGACCAAGAAACTGTCGCCTCAGTGGAAGAAAGGCTTACAGGCCATACTCGACAATTATATCGGCCGCTGTCCGGAGCACTTCGTCTACGAGGGAAAGACTTATACCCCCAAAACCTTTGCCCAGAGTCTTGGGCTTTGTTGGGACGATTACATCAGCCTGACAAGTTTCACCCACCATCCGTTCAATACATGGTTTCAGATAGAAGCCAACTACAAATGGCGTCCGCGACTGAGCTATAACTTGCCTCTCGACCAGCTGATGCAAACCATCGACGACGCCATCGACAACGGTTATAACGTCTGTTGGGGTGGTGATGTCAGCGAGGGTGGTTTCACTCGTCAAGGATTAGCCGTCTGCGATAGTTTGCCGGCTACGCAAGCGTTGCGCCAAGAACGTTTCGAAGATCGCACCACAACCTACGACCACGTGATGCTCATCTACGGCCGCGCGAAGGATGCCGAGGGTAACGACTACTATATGGTGAAAAACTCGTGGGGCGAGTTCGGTGACTATAAGGGAACGTGGTATATGAGCCGCAACTATATTGCTCTGAATACCATTTATATCTTCCTGAATCGGCATGCTGTAAAATCACATTAAAAGCAAAAGTGAAAAATATCTGCGTTTTTGTTGGCAGTTAAGTGAAAAAAGTGTAATTTTGCAAGCTAAAAAAGATAACAGACATAAAAACAGAAATATGAGCAAGCATCAATTACGTAGTGCTGTGTGTACCGAAGGACGCCGTATGGCTGGTGCACGCGCTCTTTGGGTTGCCACAGGCATGAAGCATGAACAGTTTGGAAAACCCATCATCGCCATTGTTAATTCATTCACTCAGTTTGTCCCAGGACACACACATCTGCACGAGATTGGGCAGATTGTGCGCGAAGAGATTGAAAAGATGGGATGCTATGCAGCCGAGTTCAATACGATTGCTATCGACGATGGCATCGCTATGGGGCACGATGGTATGCTTTACTCTCTACCTTCACGCGACATTATTGCCGACTCGGTGGAGTATATGGTCAATGCCCATAAGGCCGACGCTATGATTTGCATCTCAAACTGCGATAAGGTGACGCCGGGCATGCTTATGGCTACTATGCGACTGAATATCCCTACGGTGTTCTGCTCAGGTGGCCCAATGGAAGCAGGGCGCTGGCGCGGCGAGAATGCCGACCTTATCACAGCGATGGTGAAAGGTGCTGACCCTTCGGTGTCTGATGAGGATATGCGACAGATAGAACAGTGTGCTTGTCCTGGTTGCGGCTCTTGCTCGGGCATGTTTACGGCCAATTCTATGAACTCGCTCACCGAAGCTATTGGCTTATCGCTGCCCGGTAATGGCACGATTCTGGCTACACACACCAACCGCATAGAACTCTTCCGCAAGGCAGCCCGTCAAGTGGTAAAGAATGCTTTGGCTTACTATGAAGATGGTGACGAAAGTGTGCTGCCGCTCAATATCGCAACCCGCAAGGCTTTCATGAATGCGATGGCGCTGGATATTGCTATGGGTGGTTCTACCAACACTGTACTTCATCTGTTGGCTGTTGCACAAGAGGCCGGAGTTGACTTCACCATGAAGGACATCGACGCCCTGAGTCGTCAGGTGCCGTGCTTGTGTAAATTGGCCCCCAACACGCAGAAGTATAGCGTGCAGGAATGTAATCGTGCAGGTGGTATCCTTGGTATTCTTAACGAGCTAAGCAAAGCTGGCCTCATTGACGGTTCTGCTCCCCGTGTCGATGGTTTGACGTTGGGCGAAGCCATCAAGGCTTATGATATAGCCAATTTGCCATCAATTTATTTCTCTGCCCCTGGTAACCGATTCTCGACCAAGATGGGCAGTCAGAGCGAACAATATCCCTCGCTCGACGACGACCGCGAGAATGGTTGCATACGCGATGTTGCTCATGCTTATACTAAGGATGGTGGTTTAGCTGTGCTCTTCGGCAATATTGCTCAAGACGGGTGCGTAGTGAAAACAGCAGGTGTCGACGAGGCCTTGTGGCACTTTGAGGGCCCAGCAGTGGTGTTCGACTCTCAGGAAGAAGCCTGTGAGGGCATTTTGGGCGGACGCGTAAAGAGTGGCGACTGTGTGGTGATTACCCACGAAGGTCCCAAGGGTGGCCCAGGCATGCAGGAGATGCTTTACCCCACTTCATACATTAAGTCGATGCACTTGGGTAAGGAATGTGCCTTGATTACTGACGGGCGTTTCTCTGGTGGTACCAGTGGTTTGTCGATAGGTCATATCTCGCCTGAAGCTGCTGCTGGTGGCAACATAGGAAAAATCAAGGACGGCGACATTATCGTCATCGACATTCCTTCGCGCAGCATTCAGGTGAAGTTGAGCGACGAAGAATTGGCTGCCCGCAATCAGCAGCCCCTGAAGCGACAGCGTGTGGTGTCGAAGGCACTGAGAGCTTATGCGCAAAGTGTGTCGAGTGCTGATAAGGGTGGTGTGAGGATTATTGATTAATATTTAAGCAAAAGGTATGAAAGAAACCATAACCGGTAGAGAAGCACTCATGCGAGCTCTGAAAGCCGAAGGCGTAAAGACAATCTTCGGTTATCCTGGCGGTTCGATAATGCCCGTTTACGATTCGCTCTACGAATATACGCAAGGCGAGAAGAAAGCCTTCGATCATATTCTCGTGCGCCACGAACAGGCTGCCGTACATGCAGCACAGGGATTGGCGCGCGTGAGCGGTGAGGTTGGTGTGGCCATCGTGACAAGTGGCCCCGGTGCTACGAATACGCTGACGGGTGTGGCCGATGCTATGCTCGACTCCACGCCTGTGGTGGTGATAGCCGGACAGGTGGGCATTGGTGCTTTGGGCACCGACGCTTTCCAAGAAGTCGACCTCGTGGGTGTGGCGCAACCTATCTCTAAGTGGAGCTATCAGATACGCCATGCGGAAGATGTGGCTTGGGCTGTTAGTCGTGCGTTCTATATTGCTCGTAGCGGCCGTCCGGGCCCTGTGGTGCTCGACTTCCCCAAGAATGCGCAGGAGCATACTTGTGAATGGGACGGCCCTGCCCACGTAGATTTTGTGCGCAGCTATGTGCCTTATCCCACACCCGACGAGAACCAGATAGCAGAGGCAGCTAATCTTATTAACAGTGCCGAGCGCCCGCTGGCCTTAGTGGGGCAGGGTGTGGAGTTAGGCAATGCCCATAATGAACTTTTAGAATTCATAGAGAAAGCCGACATTCCCGTTGGTCGTACGCTCTTGGGTCTTTCGGCCCTTTCGAGCCGTCATCCGCTGAACAAAGGTATGTTGGGCATGCACGGACAGTATGCTTTGAACAAGAAGACGCAAGAAGCTGATGTCATTATCGCTATCGGTATGCGCTTCAGCGACCGCGTGACTGGTCTTCCATCGACCTATGCTCGTCAGGCAAAGATAGTCCATTTGGATATCGATAAGGCAGAAATCGATAAGTGCATCAAGGCCGATGTTGCCGTTATTGGCGACTGCAAGGTGACGCTGCCTGCTATTACCCGACAGCTGAAGAAAGCTGACCATACTGCGTGGAAAGACTCGTTCGATGCCTATTTCCAGATGGAGAAAGAGCAGGTGATAGAACCTGCCATTCATCCTACTGACGGCCCGTTGCTTATGGGCGAGGTGGTTAATGTGGTGGCTGAGGCTACGAAAGGCGATGCCATTCTCGTGACCGATGTGGGGCAGAACCAGATGCTCTCTGCTCGCTATTTCCACTACAACAAGAAGCGCAGCATCGTCACCAGCGGCGGATTAGGCACAATGGGCTTCGGCCTTCCGGCAGCTATTGGCGCTACGTTTGGTGCGCCCCACCGCACCGTTTGCATGTTCTGCGGCGACGGCGGTTTCCAGATGAATCTTCAGGAGCTGGGCACCATTATGGAACAACAGTCACCTGTGAAGATGATACTGCTCAACAACAACTACTTAGGCAACGTGCGCCAGTGGCAGGATATGTTCTGGCAGGGACATCGTTCGTTTACGCCTATGCTCAATCCTCGCTACGAACTAATAGCACAGGCCTACGGCATTCCATATGAATTAGCGTCCGACCGTAAGGACTTAGCAGCTAAGGTTGCGAAGATGCTTGCCACCGACGGCCCCTTCATCATGGAGTGTGCCATCAAAGAAGATGCCGACGTGATGCCGATGATTTCGCCAGGCAAAGGTGTCGACGACATGCAACTCGTCATAGAATACTAAAAAGATTTATGGAAGAAGATAAGAAACTATATACCCTGCTGGTCTATTCGGAGAATATTGCAGGTATTCTGAACCAGATAACGGCCGTCTTTACGCGCCGACAGGTAAATATCGAGAGCTTGAATGTGTCTGCATCGAGCATTCCTGGTGTGCATAAGTACACGATTACTGCTTGGTGCTACGACGACCAGGTCGTAAAGATTGTGCGGCAGATAGAAAAGAAAATCGACGTTATCAAAGCCAACTTCTTCACCGACGACCAGTTGTTCATTCGTGAGACGGGTCTCTACAAGCTGTCGACCGATGTGGTGATGGGCAACCCTGAGATTAGTCGCACCATACGCCGCCACGATGCCAGCATTACTGAGGTGAACCCAACCTACGTGATTGTGATGAAGAACGGCAAGACCGATGAGATTATATCGCTTTATCACGAACTCGATGTCTTTGGGTGCGTACTGCAATACACCCGTTCCGGCCGCATTGCGGTCACCCGAGGTACTCAGGAGCAAGTGAGTGAATTCTTAGAGCAGAGAGAGGGGCGCCGATGATGGAGAAGGTAGGTGTTTATCCGTTTATGGCCGAACCGTTCCATTGCGATTTCTCCGGCCGTTTGTTTTTGGGTCACATGGGCAACCACATGCTCAATGCGGCCGATTTCCACTCTACCGATCGTGGTTTTGGCATGAAGTACCTGATGAGTATCAAGCGCTCGTGGGTGCTCTCACGTTTGGCCATCGAGATGGACGAACTGCCACAGCAGTATACGAAGTTTAATGTAGAGACGTGGGTAGAGAGCGCAATGCGTTTCTTCACCCAGCGCAACTTCTGTGTTGTTGGTCAGGTAGCTGATGGCGAAACTCCAAAAGTCTACGGCTATGGGCGCAGCATTTGGGCGATGATTGATACTGATACTCGCCAACCGACTGATATCTTCGACATCGACAACGGCGCCATTGAGAAGTGGATAGTAAAAGAAAAGCCCTGCCCCATAGATAAGGGTGGGCGTGTGAAAATGGGCGACGACGCCCAGTTGGTGCGTACTATCGATACCAACTATAACGATGTAGATATCAACGGCCACATCAATTCTGTGAAGTATATCGAGCACGTGCTCGACCTATGGCCGCTCGAGTGGTATCGCCAACATCAGGTGCGCCGCTTCGAGATAGCTTATGTGGCTGAGGCCCATGCAGGCGACCAGCTCAGTTTCTATCGCGAAGAGAATGCCGACTTGACGTATTCTGTTCGCATTGTCCGTACCGACGGTACGGAGTGCTGTCGGAGCAAAGTGCTCTTCAAGTGAAGTTCCTGATTAGAACTTCACTTGAGGAGCCTTCTCGGCACCGGCTTCAGCTTCAAACTTAGTCATCTTGTCGAATCCGAAGAGCCCTGCAAAGAGGCTTTTGGGGAATCGGCGTATGGCGACGTTATAGTTCTGAACAGCAATGTTGTACTTGTTGCGTGCCTCGTTGATGCGGTTCTCTGTACCTTCGAGCTGTACCTGCAGGTCGCGGAAGTTCTCGTTTGCCTTCAGGTCGGGATAAGCCTCGCCGATGGCGATGAGGCGTCCGAGGGCGGTTGAGAGTTCTCCTTGAGCAGCCTGAAATTCCTTCATCTTCTCCGGCGTCATGTTCTCGGCATCGATGTTGATGCTGGTGGCCTTCGAGCGAGCTTCCACCACACCCTCGAGGGTTTCTTTCTCGTGCGAGGCATAGCCCTTTACGGTCTCTACGAGATTGGGGATCAGGTCGGCACGCCGCTGATAAGCCGACTGCACGTTGGCCAGCGCTGTAGTGGCTTCTTCCTGTACGCCCACCATTCCGTTGTAAGCACTTGTTGCCCAAATGGCAACGATAACGACCACAGCAATAATTGCAATAAGAGTCTTGTTAATTTTCATAATGCTATTGTATTGTTAGACTGTTATTTCTAAAATTAAGTTTACCAGCTCGAAGTGGCACCGCCGCCACCAGAACCGCCGCCGCCGAATCCACCTCCGCCGCTGAAACCACCTCCGCCACCAAAACCGCCACCGCCGAAACCGCCACCGGAAGTGACGACTACAACGCGCTGGAAGGGATTGCTCATGAAGCCCGTAGCCATTGGTGCGAACCAGGCGTATCTTCGGCCGATGAACGACAGCAGAACGAGCCAGCAGCCAATGGCGGCAAAGTAGAAGAACAGCAGTCCTACGCCCTCTTCGTCGTCGTTGTTCTGGAGGGCCATTTGCGGCAATTCCTTGTGGCGTAGTGTGTTGTAGACAGCTTCTGCGAAATAGAGCATGGCGCTGTCGGGCATTTCGGCTTTTACGCAGGGGATGATGTAGTCTTGTTGCAGTCGGGAGCACTCTATGTCGGTGAGGTCGGCTTCGAGGGCGTAGCCCGTGTGTGAGCGCACTAAGTGGTCTTCGTATGCCAGCACAACCACAAGTCCACGGTCTTGCTTCCCCACATGATACGTGTCGAACACATCCTGTGCGAAGCGAAAGATGTCGCGATCGGCCACATGATTGACAATGACGAAGACCGACTCGATGCCGAGCGAGTCGTCGAGCTTGCGGCACGTTTGGTTGAGCAGTTGTTCGGTGTGCAGGCTTACCACCTGGTCGGGGTTCGATACGTAGCGCGAACCGTCGGTGAGGTGGGGCATGGGAATGGTCTTTGCTGTCCACATGGTTGGCTCTCCGTCGGTGCTGACAGCCCTCTCGGGTTGTGGCTGTTGCTCAGGTGTCGAAGCACTGATGGCGTAGCAGCTGCCCAATAGTGCGCAGCCGATGCCCGCTGTGATGAGCATTTTCCAGAAGCGTTCTAAGCGTGAGTTCTTAGGTAGTGCCTGCTTCCATTGGCGCATGTATTCCTGATATTCGCTGAGGAAGGCCGCCTTGTTGTCGAGGTAGCGACGCTCGTAGTCGGCTCTGAGGCTTTCGCGCATGAAGCGCGGCGTAGAAGCTTTGTCGGCTCTGTAGGCATCGACGAGCATCTGGTTGACCGAATTGTATTTGTCGGCAATGCGTTGCGTATCGAACTTCCGCTGTCCGACGAGTGCCTTCCTTTGGTTACCCTTCTTGCTGTCGGCAATGAGCCCCGCAACGGTGAGTGGTGCGAAAACTGCGAGATAGGTCATCAAGAGCGCGTTGGCCGTTTCCATATCGGCCGGAATGGTCATAACGCCGCCCATGAGGACGACGAAGACAATGGCCGCGAGCATGATTTTCGTGGCACTGAGCGAGTTGTTGTTATGGCGCTCCTTACCCATGAGTCGTTATTCTTTACCATTCCAAAATTCCCACGATGCGAAGGCCTGCAGAAGCAGCATCTCAAGGCCGTTTTTGGTTTGTGCACCATGTTCGGCGCCCTTCTTCATGAAGACCGTCTCGTCGGGATTGTAGATGAGGTCGTAGAGGATGTTGTGGCTGTCGAGTGCTTCGTAGGGCAGCTGTGGACACTCTTCGGCATGCGGATACATGCCCAGAGGTGTGCAGTTGACGATGACGTTGTACTCCTTGACCACCTCGGGTGTGATGTCCTCGTAGCAGATGGTGCCTTCGCGGCGATAGCGGCTGACACATACAGGCTCGATGCCGAGCGACTTTAGCCCGTAGCATACGGCTTTCGATGCGCCGCCAGTGCCCAAAACGAGCGCTTTTTTGTGGCAATTGTCGAGCATGGGCTCAATGCTTTTGGTGAACCCGATGACGTCGCTGTTGTAGCCTTTGAGAATAGTGTCTTTGCCGTCGTGCTCAATACGGATGACATTGACGGCCCCGATGGCTCTGGCTTCAGGGCTGACGTAGTCGAGGAAGGGCATCACCTTTTCTTTGTAGGGAATGGTGACGTTGAGCCCCTTGAGTTCAGGGTTCATGTCGAGTACGCTTTCCAGCTCGTCGATGGTTGGAATCTCGTAGTTGAAATACTTGGCATTGATGCCTTCGTCAGCAAACCTTTGGTTGTGGTAGCTGATGGAGAAAGAGTGGCCGAGCGGGTAGCCTATGAGTCCGTACTTATCCATATTGAAACAATCTTTGGTTAATTTGATGATGGTTATTTTGTTGCTGTTATCAGTGTGCAGATGCCGAAGGTGAGCCGTTTGAAGGCCGCGTTCTTGAAGCCTATGGTTTTGAGCATGTCGACCAGTCGTTCACCTTGCGGGAAAGCATCGATGGTCTTGGCCAGATAGTCGTAGGCGCTTTTGTCGCCCGAAACGAACTTGCCGTAGAGCGGCATGAGCTTGTGGGAGTAGATGCTGAAGTTCTGCTTCATGAGGAAGCTTTCGGGCTTTGTGAGCTCGAGGATGCAGAGGAATCCGCCTTTCTTTAATACGCGGTGCATCTCGGAGAGTCCCTTTTCGAGGTTGGCAAAGTTACGAATGCCGAAGGCCGATATGACGGCGTCGAACGAGTTTTCGGGGTAGTCGAGAGCCAGACAGTCTTGCTTGTCGAAGCTGATGCGTTGCTGAAGTCCGAGTTTCTCCACCTTCTCGCGTCCCACCTGCATCATGCCCTCGCTGATGTCGATGGCTGTGATGTGCTCAATGTCGCTGTAGGTCTGCGCTGCCTGAATGGCAAGGTCGGCAGTGCCAGTGGCCACGTCGAGCACGGTTTTCGGGCGGTAGGGTTTCAGCCGTCCGATGGCCTGCTTGCGCCAGTCTTTGTCGATGTTGAGCGACAGATGGTGGTTGAGCTTGTCGTAGGTGGGAGCGATGTTGTCGAACATCTCTTCCACCTGCTGTGTTTTATCGCCCTCGCGGTAGGGGTTAATCTCTTCCTGATTCATCGTGTTTAGTTATCTGTTTTTTAGCCAGTTACTAACGTTTTGCTCAATGCGCGCTGCGAGGTTTTCCGTTTGTGTGGCTTTGTCGAAGCGCTCGCCTGTGATGTGCTCGTAGAGCTCGATGTAGCGTTCCGACACGCTCTCGGCGTAGGCATCGGTAATCTCGGGCATCACCTGTCCCGGCTCGTTCATGAAGTTGTGTTCTATGAGCCACTGTCGCACAAACTCCTTCGAGAGCTGTCGCTGCGGTTCGCCTTTAGCCAGCTTCTCCTCGTAGCCGTCGGCATAGAAGTAGCGGCTGGAGTCGGGCGTGTGAATTTCGTCGATGAGATAGACCTTTCCGTCGCGCTTGCCAAACTCATACTTGGTGTCGACGAGAATGAGTCCGCGCTTGGCGGCAATCTCCTGTCCGCGTGCGAAGATGCGGCGTGTGTAGTCTTCCATCACGGCGTAGTCTTCGGCCGAGACGATGCCTTGGCTGATGATTTCTTCCTTCGAGATGTTCATGTCGTGACCTTCGTCGGCCTTGGTCGTGGGCGTGATGATGGGCTCAGGGAAGCGCTCGTTCTCCTTCATGCCGTCGGGCAGGCGCACGCCGCAGAGCTCGCGGCATCCATTCTTGTACTCGCGCCAAGCCGAGCCAGTCAGAATGCTTCGGATAATCATTTCCACGCGAAAACCTTCGCACTTCAGTCCCACGGTGACCATCGGGTCGGGTGTGGCCAGTTTCCAGTTGGGGCAGATGTCGGTGGTGGCGTCGAGAAACTTGGCTGCAATCTGGTTGAGCACTTGGCCCTTGAAGGGAATGCCCTTTGGCAGCACGACGTCGAAGGCCGAGATGCGGTCGGTGGCGACCATGACCATGAGGTCGTCGTTGATGTTGTACACGTCGCGTACCTT
>CAMOTK010000025.1 GCA_946625715.1 uncultured Prevotella sp.
TGCGCTTCACCACCTCGCACCCGAAGGACATGAGCGACGAGACGCTGCACGTGATTGCCGAGGTGCCCAACGTGTGCAAGCACATACACCTGCCCGTGCAGAGCGGCTCCGACCGCATACTGAAGCTGATGAACCGCAAATATACCCGCGAGTGGTACTTGGGGCGCGTGGAAGCCATTCGCCGCATCGTGCCCGACTGCGGCCTGTCTACCGACATCTTCGTGGGCTATCACGACGAGACGGAAGAAGACCACCAGCTCTCGCTCTCGCTCATGCGCGAGGTGGGCTACGACTCGGCCTTCATGTTCAAGTACTCCGAGCGCCCGGGCACCTATGCCTCGAAGCATCTGCCCGACAATGTGCCCGAGGACGAGAAGATTCGCCGACTGAACGAGCTCATTGCCCTGCAGACCGAGATTTCGGCCCAGCAGAACAAGAAAGACGAGGGCAAGACGTTTGAGGTCTTGGTAGAAGGCTTCTCGAAGCGTAGCCGCGAAAAGCTACGGGCAGACGGGGCTAATGCTCCGGGCGTGCAGTTGTGCGGTCGTACGGAGCAGAACAAGATGGTGGTGTTCGACAAGGGCAGCCACCACATTGGCGAGCGCGTCGTGGTGAAGATTACGGGCAGTACAAGTGCAACCCTATTCGGTGAAGTGGTATGAGAGAGTTCATGCAAGTGTTGCGGCGGTTCGTGCCGCCCTATAAGAAGTATGTGGTGCTGACGGTGGTGTTCAACATCCTGTCGGCCATCCTCAACATCTTCTCCTTCGCCGCCATCATCCCCATCCTGAACATCCTGTTCCAGACGGGCGAGACCGAGGTGGCCACCACGCTCATGGCGTGGGACTGGCAGCATGCCACGACCGTGCTGATGAACAACATGAACTACTACGTCAACCAGCTCATCGGGAGCGTGGGGCCCGTGACCACGCTGATGCTCATCGGCGTGTTCCTGGCCGTGATGACCATGCTCAAGACCACCGCCTACTTCCTCTCGTCGGCCACCATCGTGCCCATCCGCACGGGTGTGGTGCGCGACATCCGCAACCAGCTCTATCAGAAAATCACGGCCCTGCCCCTCGGCTTCTTCAGCGAGGAGCGCAAGGGCGACATCATTGCCCGCATGAGCGGCGACGTGCAAGAGGTGGAGACCAGCATCATGGCCTCGCTCGAGATGCTCTTCAAGAACCCCATCCTCATCGTTTCCTACTTCCTCACCCTCATCCTCATCTCGTGGGAGCTGACGCTCTTCACGCTGCTCTTCGTGCCCATCATGGGCTGGTTCATGGGCTTCGTGGGCCGCAAGCTGAAGGCGCAGAGCATCAAGGCGCAGGCCCTCTGGAGCGACACGATGAGCCAGGTGGAAGAGACGCTGGGCGGACTGCGCATCATCAAGGCCTTCTGTGCCGAAGAGAAGATGAACCGCCGCTTCGACACCATCAACTCGGCCTATCGCAACGACGTGATGCGGGTGAACATACGGCAGTCGATGGCCCACCCCATGAGCGAGTTCCTCGGCACGGTCATGATTATCATCGTGCTGTGGTTTGGCGGCGTGCTGGTGCTCAACAACCAGACGCTCTCTGGCTCGACCTTCATCTATTACCTTATTATATTATACTCCATCATCAACCCGCTGAAGGAGTTCTCGCGTGCCGGCTACAGCATTCCCAAGGGCCTGGCATCGATGGAGCGCATCGACAAGATTCTCATGGCCGAGAACCAAATTCGCGAGCCTGAGCATCCGCAGCACATCGCCTCGTTCGACCACCAGATAGAGTTCCGCCACGTGTGGTTCCGCTATGGAGATAAGCAACGGGGAGGCGAGTCGGAAGACTCGGAAACGCAGTGGGTGCTGCGCGACATCAACCTCGTCATCCCCAAAGGCAAGACCATTGCCATCGTCGGACAGTCGGGCTCGGGCAAGTCGACGCTCGTCGACCTTATCCCGCGCTACTACGACGTGCAGGAAGGCGAGGTGCTCATCGACGGCATCAACGTGAAGGATCTGGGACTGCACGACCTGCGCCAGCTCATCGGCAACGTCAATCAGGAGGCTATCCTCTTTAATGACTCGTTTAGGAATAACATAGCTTTTAGCCTCACCCCCGACCCCTCTCCGAAGAGAGAGGGGAGTGTTGAGTCTGCCATTATCTCTGCGTCCAAAATTGCCAATGCCTACGACTTTATCATGGCGTCGGAACAGGGCTTCGACACCAACATCGGCGACCGCGGCGGACGCCTCTCGGGTGGACAGCGCCAGCGCGTCAGCATTGCGCGTGCCATTCTGAAGAACCCGCCAATTCTGATTCTCGACGAGGCTACGTCGGCACTCGACACGGAGAGCGAGCGCCTGGTGCAGGAGGCTCTGGAGCGCCTGATGAAGACGCGCACCACTGTGGCCATTGCCCACCGCCTGTCGACCATCAAGAATGCCGACGAAATATGCGTCTTGCACGAAGGGCGCATCGTGGAGCGCGGCACGCACGACGAGCTGCTCCAGATTGATGGCTACTACAAGCGACTGAACGATATGCAAGCGCTGTAGCGGCCTGCGGCCTAAATGATAAATGATAAATGATAAATGAGAAATGAAAATGAAGGAATGAAGGAATGGAAATGAGGAATGTGCTGACCATACTGCTGTTGTTTGCTACTTTGGGTGCTTTCGCCCAGAGTGAGAAGCCGGTGGCTGAGCCTGACACGGGCAAGCCTGTGTTTGTGCCTAATCTGAAGGTGGGCAAGCAGTGGTATGAGGGCGACAGCATTCAGTATATGGAGATGTCGAACATCTACGTCTATCCCCTGCAGACGTTTAAGAACAAGCGGCAGCAGAAGGCCTACATGCGACTGGTGAACAATGTGAAGAAGGTGCTGCCCTTGGCCAAGCAGGTGCGCATGATGCTCATCGAGACAGCCGAATACTTGGAAACGCTGCCCGACAAGAAGTCGAAGGAAGAACACATGAAGAAGGTGGAGCGCGAACTGGTCAGGGAGTACAAGCCGCAGATGAAGAAGCTCACCTTCTCGCAGGGCAAACTGCTCATCAAACTGGTCGACCGCGAGTGCAACTCCACTGCCTTCGAGGCCATGCAGGCGTTTCTCGGTCCTGTGCGCACGGGCATGTGGCAGGCTTTCGCCTGGATGTTTGGCGCTTCGCTCAAGAAAGGCTACGATGCCGAGGGCACCGACCGACTCACCGAGCGCATCATCCTCATGGTCGAAGCCGGGCAGTTGTAGCATAGAGCCACGTCTGCACCACACCGCGCATCAAGAGGTAGACCACAAACGCCAGCCACAGCGCATGGTTGCCCCAAACGGGCTGCAACAGGAAGTAGAGCAGGAAAAACACCACGGCGGCCACCATCGACGAGATGAACATGCCGCGCGAGAGCGTCAGACCGATGAACACCCCATCCCAGATGAAGGCCGCCACGCCGGTCACGGGGATGAGCAACGTCCACCAAACATACTCGGAAGCCGCACTGACGACCGTCTGGTCGGTGGTCAGCAGGGCGAGGAATGTCTGTCCGCCAAGGGCGTAGGCCAGCGTGAAGAGCACCACCATCAGAGCGCCCCAGCCAAACAGTCGGCGCACCACGCCCTGCAGTCCTGCCTTGTCGCCAGCGCCGAAGTAGCGGCCGGAGAGTGCTTCGCCGGCATAGGCAAAGCCGTCGAGAATGTAGCTGAAGAGCGTGAAGAGCTGCATGAGCAGCGTGTTGACAGCCAGCACCACCGCTCCCTGGGCTGCTCCGGCCGAGGTGAAGAAGAGGTTGACGGCCACGAGAAACAGCGTGCGCAGGAAGATGTCGCGGTTGATGCGCAGGAAGTGGCCCATCTTCTGAAAAATAGCGCGCGACAACCGCAGACCGTGGGCCTCGGGAAACCGGCCTACGAAGAGTAGGGCCATGAGCAGTCCGCACCACTGGGCCACGACGGTGCCCAAGGCCACGCCTTCGACCTGCATGCCCAGGCCGAAGACTAAGAACAGCGATACGACAATGTTGACGATGTTTTGTCCGATGGCAATGACCATCGGTATGCGGGTGTTCTGCATGCCTATGAACCAGCCCGTCAGGGCATAGAGTCCCAGCATGGCTGGTGCACCCCAGATGCAGATGTTGTAATAAGGAATGACGAAGGGCAGCACGTCGGCCGTGGGGCGCATGAGGGCGATGGCCAGATGGCGCAGCGGCACTTGCAGAATCAGAATGGTGCAGGCGATGCCGAAGGCCAGTGTGAGCGAGCGCAAGAGCACATTGCTCGCCTCGTCGGCCTTGCGGGCGCCGTAGGCCTGCGCCGTGAGTCCGCTGGTGCCCATGCGCAGGAATCCGAAGAGCCAGTAGACCACGTTGAAAATCATGGAGCCTACGGCGATGGCGGCGATGTAGCGGGCGTCGCCGATGTGGCCCATGACGGTGACGTCGACCAGTCCTAAGAGTGGAACGGTGATGTTCGAGACAATGCTGGGCAGTGCCAGGCGGAGAATGTCGCGGTCGTACGGGTTGTTCATGCAGGTTTCTTTCGGATGATGGTCAGTCCGTCGCGCAGCGGCAGGATGACGCGCTCCACGCGTGGGTCTCGGGCTACGAAGTCGTTGAACTGTTCGATGCCAACCGTCTGTTGGTCGCGGTCGTAGGCATGGTCCACCACATGGCCGTCCCACAGGGTGTTGTCGGCCAACAGGAAACCGCCTGGGCGCAGGATGGGCAGCAGGGCTTCGTAACATTCCAAGTAGGTGCGCTTGTCGCCATCGATGAACATCATGTCGAACACGATGCCCAGTTTGGGGGCTTCCTTGATGGCGTCGCCGATGATGAAGCGAATCTTCTCGCTGACAGCCGACCCTTCAATCCACGGACGGGTGAAATCTTCCTGTTCGTCGTTGATTTCGTAGGTGTAGACGAGGCCGTCGTCGTCGAGCCCTTCGGCCATGCTGATGGCCGAGTAGCCCGTGAACGTGCCCACCTCGAGGATGCGTTTGGGGCGTATCATCTCCACCAACATCTTCAGCAGTCGTCCCTGCAGGTGCCCACTGGCCATGCGCCCGTGGAGCAGTTGGATGTTGGTGGCGCGATAGAGGCGGTAGAGATAGTCAGGCTCCGCGTCTATATGGTCGCGTATATAATCCTCAATCTTCAATTTTCAATTTTCAATTCTCAATTAATCAGCGCCTCGATAGCCAGTCGGTAGCTGTCGAGTCCGAAGCCGCAGATGACGCCGCGGCAGGCTGGCGAAAGATAAGAGTGGTGGCGGAAGTCCTCGCGCTGATGCACGTTGGAGATGTGCACTTCGACAACGGGCGTCTTGATGGCGCGGATGCAGTCGTGCAGGGCCACGCTGGTGTGGGTGTAGGCGCCGGCATTGAGCACGATGCCGTCGTAGGAGAAGCCCACTTCTTGCATCTTGTCGATGAGCAAGCCTTCCACATTGCTCTGGAAGTAGCTGATTTCCACTTGCGGAAAGCGCGCCTGCAGCTGAGGCAGATAGTCGTCGAACGACTGCGAGCCGTAGATGCCTGGCTCCCGACGTCCCAGCAGGTTCAGGTTGGGACCGTTGATAATGAGTATCTTCATCGTCGTAAACATTTGGTAAATGTGGTGCAAAGGTAGTTTTTTTCTGCGAGAACACAAAGATTTTTACAGAAAAAGCGTACCTTTGCACCCGATGAACAACGAAGTGAAAAGCTACTTGCGCTACCTGAAGCTGCAGCGCTCCATGTCGCCCAACACCATTGAGGCCTATGGGCGCGACATTGATAAGCTCATGAACTACATGGAAGCCGAAGGGCTGAACCTCATGACCGTCGAACTGGCCGACCTGCAGCATTTTGCCGCCACGCTCCACGACCTCGGGGTGGGGCCGCGCTCGCAGTGTCGCATACTGAGTGGTGTGCGCTCGTTCTTCCACTTCCTGCAAATCGACGGCTATCGCGACGACGACCCCACGGAACTCTTGGAGTCACCGCAGTTGGGCAGCCACCTGCCCGAGGTGCTCACCACCGAGGAAGTAGACCGGCTGGAAGCCTCGATAGACCTCTCGAAGCCCGAAGGCCACCGCAACCGTGCCATCATCGAAGTGCTCTTCTCCTGCGGCCTGCGCGTCAGCGAGCTGACCACCCTGCGGCTGTCGAACCTCTATTTGGAAGAACAGTATCTGCGCGTCATGGGCAAGGGGTCGAAAGAGCGGCTCGTGCCCATCTCGCCACGCGCCATTCAGGAGCTGCAGTTTTGGTTCGACGACCGCTGTCGTCTCGACATCAAGCCCGGCGAGGAAGACTACGTGTTTCTCAACCGCCGCGGCAGCCACCTCACCCGCGTGATGATTCTCATCATGATAAAGCGGCAGGCCGAAGAAGCCGGCATCGAGAAGACCATCTCGCCCCACACCCTGCGCCACTCTTTTGCCACCGCGCTGCTCGAAGGCGGTGCCGACCTGCGCGTCATCCAGGCCTTGTTGGGTCACGAGCGCATTGGCACCACCGAAATCTATACCCACATCGACATGACCCGTCTGCGCCAGGAAGTGCTCCAGCACCACCCGAGAAATATGAAGAGGAAATAAAATGCTACATATTTCTATAAAGATTATTAAAAAAGGTGTGGTATTTAGCCACACCTGTTTATTTTTATGTAACTTTGCCGCAAGTTTATAAACTAATATTCAGAAACATACATTATGATGAGAATGAAACAATTCTTATTGGCTGCTGTCATGATGTTGACGGGAGCCGTACAGGTGACGGCACAACAGATGCCCCCAATCCCTGTCGACAAGGATGTGCGCATGGGTAAGCTCGACAACGGGCTCACTTACTACATCCGCCACAATGCATGGCCCGAACAGCGAGCCGAGTTCTACATTGCACAGCGAGTAGGCTCCATACAGGAGAACGACGACCAGCGTGGTCTGGCCCACTTCCTGGAGCACATGTGCTTCAATGGTTCGAAACACTTCCCCGGCGGCGACGACCTGGTGAAGTGGTGCGAGTCTATCGGTGTGAAGTTTGGTGGCGACCTGAACGCCTACACCACCATCGACAAGACCGTGTACAACATCTCGAACGTGCCCACCACCCGCGAGGGCATCGTCGACTCTTGCCTCTTCATCCTCTACGACTGGGCCGACGGCTTGATTCTCGACCCGCAGGAGATTGACAAGGAGCGTGGCGTCATCCACGAGGAGTGGCGACTGAGAACCAGTCCGGTGATGCGCATGTACGAGCGCGACCTGCCTGCCCTCTATCCTGGCTCGAAGTATGCCTACCGCATGCCTATTGGTCTGATGGAGATTATCGACAACTTCAAGCCCGAGGTGCTGCGTGCCTACTACAAGAAGTGGTATCGCCCCGACAACCAGGCCGTCATCGTCGTTGGCGACGTGGATGTCGACAAGGTGGAGCAGAAAATCAAGAACCTCTTCGGCGCCATCAAGATGCCTGAGAACGCTGCACCGGTCATCGACGAGCCTGTGCCCGACAATGCCGAGCCCATCTTCGTGGTCGACAAGGACAAGGAGATGAAGTACAGCATCGTGAGCCTCATGTTCAAGGGCGACCCCATCCCCACCGAGATGAAGTCGAACCTGCAGTATCTCATGATTGAATACGTGAAGTCTGCCGCCATCTCGATGCTCAACGACCGTCTGGCCGAGCTGTCGCAGAAGGCCGACTGCCCCTTCCTGCAGGGCAGCTGTGGCTACAGCCAGTATCTGCTCTCGAAGACCAAGGACGCCTTCTCGCTCGACGCCATGCCGAAGGAAGGCCATATCGAGGCTTCGCTCAAGGCCGTCCTCACCGAGGCCCGCCGCGCTGCTGAGTTTGGCTTCACCGCCACCGAGTATCAGCGCTTCACGCAGAACTTCCTGAGCAACCTGGAGAAGCAGTACTCCAACAAGGACAAGCGCTACAACAACCAGTTCTGCCAGGAGTACGTGGACCACTATCTTGACAACGAGCCCATCCCCTCGCTCGACGACTACTACCAGCTGATGAAGCAGATTGTGCCCATGTTGCCCATCGACGCCGTCAACGGCCTGATGAAGGAGCTCGTGGCCGAGAACGACACCAACATGGTAGTGCTCAGCCTGAACCAGGAGAAGGAAGGAGCCGTCTATCCCACAGCCGCTACGCTGAAGCAGGCCATCGACGAGGCCCGTGCCACCAAGCTCGAAGCCTATGTGGACAACGTGAAGAACGAGCCCCTCATGACCGTGATGCCCAAGAAGGGTAAGATTGTGAAGGAAGTTGCCGGCCAGAAGTTTGGCTACAAAGAGCTGAAGCTCTCCAACGGTGCTACCGTGGTGCTGAAGCAGACCGACCTGAAGAAAGACCAGGTGCTGCTCTCGGCCGAAGGCTTCGGCGGCGCTTCGCTCTATGGTGAGAAGGACTTCTCGAACCTGAACTTCTTCGACGACGTGATTGAGTCGAGCGGACTGGGCAACTTCTCGCACACCGAGCTCGAGAAAGCCTTGGCCGGCAAGATTGCCGGTGCCAGCCTGTCGATGGGCCAGAACCGCGTCTACGTCAACGGTTCGTCGACCCCCAACGACGTGGAGACCATGCTCCAGCTCGTCTATCTCTACTTCACCAAGATCAACAAGGACCAGGAGAACTACGACAACCTCATGAAGACGCAGGAGATGGTGCTCAAGAACAAGCTGCTGGAGCCCGAAGCCGTCTACAGCGACTCGCTCACGCTGACGCTCACCAACCACAACCCCCGCTTTGCTCCCGTGTCAGTCAACGACCTGCCGAAGGTCAACTACGACCGCATCCTGCAGATTGCCAAGGAGCAGACGGCCAATGCCGCCGGCTTCACCTTCAACATCATCGGCAACTTCGACGAGGCTACCATCCGTCCGCTCATTGAGCAGTACATCGCTTCGCTCCCAGGCAACGCCAAGAAGGTGGTCAAGGGCAAGGACGTAGACGACAACTACAAGGGCATCGTGAAGAACAACTTCCGCAGGAAGATGGAGACGCCGAAGGCCATTGCCGTCATGACGTGGAACAACTACGACATGAAGTACTCGCTCGAGAACTCTATCCGCGCCAGCATGGCCGGCCAGATCCTGAGCATGATCTACATCGACAAGATTCGCGAGGAAGCCTCGGCTGCCTACTCTGTTTCGGCACAGGGCGGACTGATGCGCGACGACTTCAGCACTAAGGGCTCGTTGTTCGTCTACTGCCCCATGAAGCCTGAGAAGGGCGACATCGCCGTGAAAATCATGGACGAGGAAGTGCAGAACCTGGCCAAGACCGTGGACAACGAGCGCCTGAAGAAGGTGAAGGAGTACATGCTCAAGGCCGTGGACGACCAGCAGAAGACCAACGCCTACTGGCTGCGCCAGATTAACCGTTGGCGCGACTGGGGCGTAGACACCTGCACCGACTACAAGAAGACGGTGGAAGCTCAGACGCCTGAGACCATTGCTGCCTTCATGAAGGAGCTGCTCAAGGCCGGCAACAAGGCCGAGGTTGTCATGCTGCCCGCCGAGTAATTTTTTATTTATATAAGGTATAAACATGTCTTATCTCTTTTCATCTGAATCTGTTTCGGAAGGCCATCCCGACAAGGTGGCCGACCAGATAAGTGACGCACTGCTCGACCAGTTTCTGGCTTACGACGACCATGCACGCTGTGCCATCGAGTCGTTCGTAACCACTGGTCAGGTGGTCATCATGGGCGAGGTGCGCAGCGATGTCTACATCGACCTGCAGACCATTGCCCGCAACACCATCAAGCGCATAGGCTATACGAAGGCCGAATATCAGTTCGACGGCAACTCGTGCGGCATACTCACCGCCATACACGAGCAGAGTGCCGACATCAACCAGGGTGTAGACCGCGCCGACGAAGACAACCAAGGCGCCGGCGACCAGGGCATGATGTTCGGCTATGCCACCAACGAGACGGAGAGCTACATGCCCGTATCGCTCGACCTGGCCCACCTGATCATGCGCACGCTGGCCGACATCCGCAAGGAAGGGCAGACGATGACCTATCTGCGTCCCGACGCCAAGAGCCAGGTGACCATCCAGTACAGCGACGCCGGCATACCCGAGCGCATCGACACCATCGTGGTATCCACACAGCACGACGAGTTCGACGAGGACGAGAAGATGCTGGCCCGCATCAAGGACGACGTCATCAACATCCTCATTCCCCGCGTGAAGGCGCAGATAAACAGCCCGAAGGTGCTGGCACTCTTCGACGACCACATCAAGTACTACGTGAACCCCACGGGCAAGTTCGTCATCGGCGGACCCCACGGCGACACCGGACTCACCGGCCGCAAAATCATTGTCGACACCTACGGAGGCAAGGGCGCACACGGCGGTGGCTCCTTCTCAGGCAAAGACTCGTCGAAGGTCGACCGCTCGGCTGCCTACGCTGCCCGCCACATTGCCAAGAACATGGTGGCAGCAGGCGTGGCCGACGAGATGCTTGTGCAGGTGAGCTACGCCATTGGCGTGGCCAAGCCCATGAACATCTACGTGAACACCTACGGCCGCTCGCATGTGCCAATGAGCGACGGCGAGATAGCCCAGCGCATAGAGCAGCTCTTCGACCTACGTCCGAAAGCCATTGAGCGCACACTGAAGCTCCGCCAGCCCATGTACCTCGAGACCGCTGCCTACGGACACATGGGCCGCGAGTCGCGCGTGGTGAAGAAGACCTTCACCAGCCACTATCACGAAACGAAGACCATCGATGTGGAACTGTTCACCTGGGAGAAGCTCGACCGCGTGGACGACATCCGCAAGGCCTTTAATCTCTAAACAATGGATGCTCAGCAGCAGGACTCAACCGCACACATCTGGTTGCCGCAGTACTACCGCGAGAACTTCTTCTCCAACGACTCGCTCTACCACCCGGAACTGAGCGGCCACGTTGGCGTGGCAGGCGACCCCGTGCCCTACACACTGCGTGGCGACAACCTCGTGACGTCTATCCTGCTGCTGAGCTTCATCCTTTTTGTCGTAGCTTTCTCGGGCTCCAAGAGCTTCATCCGCCGACAATTCAAGGAGCTCATCTTCATTCCCCATACCGACGACTACATCCGTGAGACCTCCAGCGAGATACGCTTCATGCTCTTCCTCGTGGTGCTCACGTGTCTGCTCATGGCCTTCCTCGGCTATCAGTATGTGGTGACCAACATTGCCGACACCTTCATTCTCGACTCCCAATACCAGCTGCTCGGCATACTCTTTGCACTCCTCGTAGGCTACTTCTTAGCCAAATTTCTGTTCTACACCATCGTCAACAACATCTTCTTCGACGGTAAAAGAAACGGACAGTGGATGCGCTCGCTCGTCTTCATCACCTCGCTCGAAGGCATCGCTCTCTACCCGGCTGTGCTTCTGCAGGTCTATCGAGACATGAGTGTGCAAAATGTCGTTTTTTACTTCGTTTTTGTGTTGATTTTGACCAAAATTCTAACGTTTTATAAGTCTTGGGTCATCTTTTTCAGGCATAACGTCTTTTTTCTGCAAAATATTTTGTACTTTTGTGCGCTCGAAATCGTTCCGTTGCTTGTCTTCTCGGCATTAGCGCTGACGATTGTCGACCATTTGAAAGTAATATTTTAGTACAAAAAGATGATAAAGAAGATTTTGGTGTCGCAGCCAAAGCCGACCAGTGAGAAATCGCCGTACTACGACATTGCGGCCAAGATGGATGTAGAACTCGTTTTCCGACCCTTCATCAAGGTTGAGGGCATCTCGGCACGCGAGTTCCGTACCCAGAAAGTCAATATCCTCGACCACACCGCCGTGGTGTTCACATCCCGACATGCCATCGACCACTTCTTCACGCTGGCCAAGGAGTTGCGCGTCACGATTCCTGAAGACATGAAGTACTTCTGTGTCACAGAGACCATTGCCCTCTACATACAGAAATATGTGCAGTATCGCAAGCGCAAGGTGTTCTTCGGCTCTACGGGCCGCGTCGACGACCTCATCCCCACCATGGTGAAGCACAAGACCGAGAAGTATCTCGTGCCCATGAGCGATGTGCACAACGACAGCCTCACGCGGCTGCTCGACTCCAAGAAGCTGCAGCACACAGAATGTGTGA
Source organism: uncultured Prevotella sp. (assembly GCA_946625715.1). Classification (GTDB taxonomy): domain Bacteria; phylum Bacteroidota; class Bacteroidia; order Bacteroidales; family Bacteroidaceae; genus Prevotella. The sequence continues at coordinate 12,084 of CAMOTK010000025.1, forward strand.
TGTACAAGACCGTGAGCAACGACTTCACACAAGAGGAAATCGACACGTTCGACTACGACATGCTCATCTTCTTCAGCCCCTCGGGCATCGAGTCGCTCACGAAGAACTTCCCCAACTTCCAGCAGGGCAACATCGCCATCGGCACCTTCGGTCCAGCCACGGCACAGGCCGTGCGCGACGCTGGTCTGCGACTCGATCTCGAAGCCCCCACCGAGAAGTATCCCTCAATGACCGGTGCCCTCCTTCACTTCCTGCTCATGCAAGACGAGGACTAAGGTCTAAGGCTTTGGGGTCTAAGGTCTAAGGCTTGGGGTCTAAGGTCTAAGGTTTTGGGGTCTAAGGTCTAAGGTTTGGGGTCTAAGGTCTAAGGCTTGGGGCTGAGGCGGAGATATTCTTTTATTCCTAAAAATAACTATGGCAGAAAAGCGCAGTGCAACATTTCGCAAGCCAGAGCGCATGGTCAGCCAGAAACTGATTGACGAGCTCTTCGGCGGTGGCCACAGCCATTCGCTGGCTGCCTTCCCACTACGCATGGTCTATATGGTACGCGAGCGGCAGCAGGGCGCCGAGCCCGTGCAACTGCTCGTCAGCGTACCAAAAAAGCACCTGCACCACGCCGTAGACCGTAACCGCACCAAGCGACAGTTGCGCGAGGCCTACCGACTGAACAAGCACCTCGTGCTCGATGCCCTGCCCGCCGACAAGCAGTTGGCCGTGGCGCTGGTGTGGCTCTCCGACCGGCTGCAGCCCACCGACCGCGTGGTGCGTCCACGAGTTGTCAACCTGCTGCGGCGCATGACCGAGAAACTATGATGGCCTGGCTCCGACGACTCCTCACGTGGCCCCTGCTGCTGCCCATCCTCTTCTACCAGCACTTCATCTCGCCACTCACACCCCCTTCGTGCCGCTTCACGCCCACGTGCAGCGAGTATGCCCGTCAGGCCCTGCTGAAGTACGGTCCCATCAAGGGTCTCTACCTCGCCATCTGGCGCATCCTGCGTTGCAACCCCTGGGGTGGCTCCGGCTACGACCCCGTGCCCTGAGCCCAACCTTGCCGTTCGGCTGTCAGGAAAAATCCTAAAAATTAACACTTCTCGGCTGTCACTTTTAGAGAAAAATACGCCCATTTCATCGACTTTCACCCCACACAGCTTGAAACACTGCCCACCAAACTTGGCGTTTTGTTCTTAACAGACGTTAAATTCGGCGTGTCTTTGCCGAATTCATCGCCAATTTTCCCTCATCTTTATCATCAACTGGCGTCGAACTTATCGATAACTTTCGCGCTACTCATCGACAACTTCCGTGCTACTCATCCATAACTTCCGCGCCACTCATCGACAACTCACACCGTAACTTATCGATAACTTCAGGTGTCACTTATCGATAAGTTCGCTCGTAGTTTATCGATAACTTCAGGTGTGGTTTATCGATAACTTTTCCCCAATTCATCGATAATTTCTCCCAATTCATCGATAACCTGGCGCCACAACGCCATCATCCGCCCCAAAATCCGCGAAAACCACCCCATCCCATTTACCCCCATTTTTCGCGCCATCGTCCGTCCTCTCCCCGAAGCACCCCGAATTTTCCCCAGTTTTGTCCGAAAAACTGACAGATTTTAACACGAATCTACCGCCATGAGTCCCTCATATTTTTCTACCAATAGCTTGGTAGTTCGATTTTTTTGTTTATCTTTGCACTCATAACTCAAACGTGATAGGATTATGACGACAATAGCACAGAGAATCAGTGAGACGCCGATGGCGCCATACGTCGCACTGCTGCGCGGCATGACGCGCGAGCAGAAACGCATCGTGGTGACATACCTCACGGAGTCGATGGAGGAGCCAAAGACCAAAAGACAAGTACCTGCCGAGTTTAAGAAACTGCGTGGCATCGTGAACATCACGGAAGAAGATATGGCTCGCGATGAACATTTAGCACACATTATGGAGCGATGAAACGGATATTTCTCGACACGAACATCCTGATTGACTACATTGACAATCGGGCGGGCGCAGATGCCGCAGAGCAGATTTTTGCCTGCGGTTTCTCTGGCGAGGCACTTCTCTTTGCTTCCTCGCTGACTTTTGCCAACATGGCATACATTATCAAAGACCGTACTCAAGAAGAGAAATATGATGCACTGCGTCAGATGGCTGACGTGGTGGAAATCGTTTCGCTGGGCAAGGCTGAAGTGAAAGCAGCTATCGACAGGCCTGTTAAAGACTTTGAGGACATGCTGCAGTACCAGTGTGCCAAGGCTGCTGGATGCGATGTCATCGTAACCAACGACCGCCGCCATTACGATTTCTCCGACATCCCCCATTACTCGTCGTCTGCTTTTGTTGAGCAGATTGACGAACTGTTAGACTAATAAAATAATGTACGTGCGTACCTTGTTTGTTTTATTAATCCTGATGCTCGCCTCGGGTGCTAAGGCACAGCAACAGACTG